>CAMOVV010000141.1 GCA_946627685.1 uncultured Bacteroidales bacterium | reverse complement strand
GACCCTTTCCACCTGCGTGGACATGGGGGCCTCGATAACGATGGCGAAGGGAGCCGCCGATGCCGGAGCCTCTCCCGCGGTGGCCGTGATAGGGGATTCTACCTTCACCCACAGCGGAATGACCGGCCTGCTGGACGCCGTCAACGAAGGGGCGGACATAACCGTGCTGATTTCCGACAACCTCACCACCGCCATGACGGGCGGCCAGGATTCTGCCGGCACCAGCAAATATGAGGGAATATGCACCGGCCTCGGGGTGGACCCCGCCCATGTGAGGGTAGTGGTCCCCCTGCCAGCCAACATTCCGGCTATCAAAGAGATTATCCGGGAAGAAATCGCCTACAAGGGCGTTTCCGTCATCATAGCCCGCAGGGAGTGTATCCAGTCCCTGAGGAGGCACAATTCCGCGAAACAATGAAAAAGGATATAATACTTTGCGGTGTCGGAGGGCAGGGAATCCTTTCCATCGCAACCATAATCGGCGAGGCCGCCACCGCCGCCCGTCTTCACCTCAAGCAGGCCGAAGTCCATGGAATGAGCCAGAGGGGAGGGGACGTGGAGAGCGACCTGCGCCTTTCCACCGAGCCTGTGTCGAGCGACCTCATAGCTGAAGGAACGGCTGATATCATTCTCTCCATGGAGCCGATGGAGGCCCTCCGCTATCTCAGGTTCCTCGCCCCCGGAGGGGCCGTGATTACGGCATCCGAGCCTTTCGTCAACATTCCGGACTATCCGGATGTTGAAGCCGTCCTTGCCGAACTCCGTTCCCTTCCCGACGTGACCATGCTGGACATAACATCCCTTGCCAGGGAAAGCGGAAACGCCCGCGGAGCCAACATGGTCCTTCTCGGAATGGCGGCCCGGAGGATTGAAATCGTATCGCCCGACCAGCTCCGGGAGGCTGTCGCCAGGGTGTTCGCCCCGAAGGGCGAGAAGGTCGTCTTTGCCAACCAGGCCGCCTTCGACATCGGCATGGAAGCAGCCGGAAACCGACAGAGTATATAACAACGCCGCACTTTTGCGAAAATGATCTGGAACGAACACAAAGAGACAATGTCGCGTGACGAGCTCAGCGCGATGCAGGGGCACCGCCTCCATAAAATGGTGGATTATGTGTATCATAACGTGCCCTTCTACCGGAAGAAACTTCAGGAGATGGACCTCATCCCCGACGATATCCGGACAATAGAGGATATAGTTAAGCTTCCCTTCACCACCAAGCAGGACCTTCGGGACAACTATCCCTACGGCCTTCAGGCTGCTCCACAGAGCGAGATAATCCGTATCCATGCCTCTTCCGGCACTACGGGCAATCCCACCATCGTCGGATACACGCGCCGCGACATCGAAATCTGGGCGGAATGCATGGCCCGCTGCCTGACGGCCTACGGGATGACGAGAAACGACACTTTCTCCGTCTCCTACGGCTACGGGCTCTTTACCGGAGGCCTCGGAGCCCATTACGGGGTGGAAAAAGTCGGAGGGGCCGTGGTCCCGGCCTCCACCGGCAATACCGAAAAACACATCCGTCTCATCAAGGACCTCGGCATTGACGGCATAGCCTGCACCCCTTCGTACGCCCTTCACCTTGCCGAGGTGATGGAAAAACTGGGAATCAGCAAGGATGAAATCAAGCTCCGGATCGGAGCCTTCGGAGCCGAGCCCTGGACGGAGAACATGAGGCAGGAAATAGAGAGCCGTCTCGGCCTGAAAGCGTACAACCTCTACGGTCTCAGCGAGATAATGGGCCCCTGCGTGAGCTTCGAGTGCTCCTGCCAGAGCGGCTCCCACATAAACGAGGACCATTTTTATCCCGAAATCATCGACCCTTCCACCCTCGAACCCCTCGGAAGGGGGAGGCAGGGGGAACTGGTGTTCACGACCCTCACCAAGCAGGGAATGCCCCTTCTGCGCTATCGCACCCGGGACCTTTGCAGCCTGATAGAGGGGGACGACTGCCCCTGCGGGAGGACGACGGTGAGGATGAGTCCGGTCATGGGCAGAAGCGACGACATGCTTATCATACGAGGCATCAACGTTTTCCCTTCCCAGGTGGAAAGCGTCATCCTGGACATTCCGGAGTGCGCTCCCCGCTATCTTCTCGTCGTGGACAGGGTGGACAACCTGGACACCCTCACCGTCCATGTGGAAATGCGTCCGGAGTATTTCGCGGAGGCGGACACCATCGATGCCATCACCTCCCTTGCCGGGAAAGTCGCCGGCAAGCTGCATAGCGTGCTCAGCATAGGCGCCCAGGTGCAGATTCGCCAGCCGGGCTCGCTGGAAAGGAGCATGGGTAAGGGAAAATATGTGATAGACAACAGGATACTGAAGTAAAATGACAACCGGAGAATACTATAATTCCGAAGAAACCCTCAGCAGGGACGCCCTTGAGGCCTTGCAGACGCAAAGGCTGAAGGAAACCGTTTCCCGTTGCATGCGTTCCCCGTTTTACAAGGAGAGGTTCCGTGAAAACGGCATCTCCCCGGAGGACATCAAAAGCCTTGACGACCTCAAGAAGATACCCTTCACCACCAAGCAGGACCTTCGCGACACCTACCCTTTCGGGATGGCCTCTGTCCCCTTGAAGGACTGCGTGAGGCTCCATTCCTCCAGCGGCACCACCGGCAACCCGACGGTCATCCTCCATTCGGCGAAAGACCTTTCCGAATGGGCTAACGCCGTGGCCCGCTGCCTGTGGATGGTCGGCTGCCGCCCGGACGACGTGTTCCAGAACACCTCCGGCTACGGTATGTTCACGGGCGGCCTCGGCTTCCAGTACGGGGCCGAGAAGCTGGGGATGCTGACAGTCCCCGCCGCCGCCGGCAACACCCTCCGCCAGATAAAGTTCTTCACCGACTTCGGAACCACCGTGGTGCATGCGATTCCTTCCTATGCGTCAAGGATTTACGAGGTGATGCGGGATAAGGGCATCGACCCCCGCCGGGACACGAAGCTGAGGATTCTTGCAATCGGCGCGGAACCTCACAGCGAGGACACGAGGCGCAGGATCGAGGATATGCTCGGGGTGAAGGCCTACAACTCTTTCGGAATGTCGGAAATGTGCGGTCCCGGGGTCGCTTTCGAGTGCCCGGAACAGAACGGGATGCACATCTGGGAGGATTATTACATCGTGGAGATTATCGACCCGGTGACGCTTGAGCCGGTGCCTGACGGACAGGTGGGAGAACTGGTCCTCACCACCATCAACCGCGAGGCCATGCCGCTGCTCCGTTACCGTACCAGGGACCTTACGAGGATAATTCCGGGAGAATGTCCCTGCGGCCGAAGCCACAGGAGAATCGACAGGATAAAGGGCCGCAGCGACGATATGATCATCCTTCGCGGCGTGAACATTTTCCCCATCCAGGTCGAGCAGATTCTGATGCAGTTCAGCGAGCTTGCCTCCGACTATCTCATCACCTTGGATACGGAAGGCGGAAACGACGCCATGACGGTGGAAGTGGAGCTGTCCGGCAATCATTTCGACGATTATACTGCCCTGCAGCGGCTTGAAAAGGAGATTACCCGGATGCTCAGGGACGAGATTCTCGTGACTCCGAGGGTGAGGCTCCTGCCGAAGGGCGCCCTGCCCCAAAGCGAGGGCAAGGCCGTGAGGGTGCGTGACAACAGGAAACAATACCAATAAAATCAATAATGCCATGACCATTCATCAGCTATCCATTTTCATAGAGAACAAGGCCGGAACCCTTGTCGGCCTCCTCCGCCAGCTGAAGGAAGCCAATATCAGCCTTATCGCGATAAGTATTTCAGATACCATGGATTACGGCGTGTGCCGCATTGTCTGCAGCGAGCCGGTCAAGGCTTACTCGGTGCTCAAGGAAGCCGGAGTGGCCGTTTCTCTTAGGGAGGTTATCGCCGTCGAGCTGGACGACGAGCCCGGCCGCGCCGCCGATGCCATCGGCATCCTTTCCGACGAGGGCTTGAGCGTCGCTTACATGTATTCGTTCCGGATTACCGGAAAGGGTGTAATCGTCTTCCGTACCGACGACAACGCCAAGGCCATCGCCGCCCTCACGCGCGGAGGCCTGAACATGATTCGCGAAGAGGAGCTTTCCAGGCTCGTCTGATTGATATATCGAATATATTCGCTACCTTTGCGCCGCAAAAAATGATAGAAAATCATGAAGAAATCAATCATTCTTGTTTTTGCGGTCCTTGCCCTTGCTGGCTGCACCGGGCATAAGAGCGCTATCGAACGTGAAATAGGAAGGTATGCCGTTGTGAAGGTCCCCGCTCCGGACCTTTCCGGTATCACCGAAAACGGACAGGAAGTCCTCAATCTCTACCGTTTCGCCGCGTACGAGGCGGACAATATCTATTGGAAGCAGTACTTCGGGGACAAATCCTTCCTTGACGGCCTTGCCGCCGAGGATACGAAGGAATATGCCCGCATCAATTACGGCCTATGGGACCGCCTGAAGGGCAAGAGTTTCATCGAAG
>CAMOVV010000140.1 GCA_946627685.1 uncultured Bacteroidales bacterium | reverse complement strand
GTCGGAGGCAAGGGAGAATCTTTCGAGCTTGTTCTCCTTCATGCCCATCGCGGCAGCATTTCCCTCGGTGAGATAACCGTTTTCAGTCACCATGTTGGTGTCGAGGTTGAGCTCTCCGCCGTTGGAGTAGTAGATTTCCTTGGTGCCGCCGGCGCTGTTGGTGAAGCGGGAGGAATAAAGGACCTGGAATCCCTTGTTGGGATTGTCGGCGGGACCGTAGTCGAGTACGGCGGTCATGGTGTCGTAGTTGGTACGGCCGTCGTTCCAGAGGTAGATGCCTCCGTTGGCCGCCACGCTGCGGGGATAATTGTAGCCGGTGAACCAGTGCACGGTGTCTATCTGATGGGCCATCCACTGCCCGGGAATACCGGAGGAGAAGGGCCAGAAGAGGCGGAACTCCAGATACTTGCGAGGGTCGAAATCCTGCCATGGCCTGTTCATCAGATAGCGGTTCCAGTCGGTGTCCTCCTTCCTGAGAGCGGCAACGTCGGCGGGACGGCGCCAGCGGCCGGGCTGGTTGACGTTCCACGTCATTTCTACCATCACGATGTCGCCGAACTTTCCTGAACGGATATAATCGTTGGCTGCATGGTAATTGGGGGTGCTTCGCCTCTGGGAGCCGACCTGCACGATGGTTCCGGCCTTTTCGATGGCCGTCTTGGCCTTGCGCGCGTCAGCCATGGTCTCGGCGAAAGGCTTCTCGACGTAGGCGTCCTTGCCGTTTTCCGCAGCTTCGGCCACGTGGAGGGCGTGCTGGAAGTCAGCCGTGGAGATAATCACGGCGTCGATATCCTTGTTCTCGTAGAGCTGGTCGTTGTTCAGGTAGGTCTTAACCTTATGGCCGAGCCTGGCCTCGAGAGTGGCTTTTGCTTCCTCGCGGCGAAGCCTCCACAGGTCAGATACGCCCACTATGTCGAAGTTCTGTTTGGCACAGTTGGCCTGGAATGCGGGAAGCAGGGAACCCTTGAAACGGTCGGAATAACCGATGATGCCGACATTGACCCTGTCGTTGGAGCCGATTATTCTCCTGTAGCTCGCGGCGCTCATTCCCTTGCCGCCGATCATGATTCCAGCGGTAGCCAATCCTGCCTTCTTGAGAAAGTCTCTTCTGTTCATGGTATTAATTGTTAAGTGGTTATTGTCAGTGCCATACAAATATAGAAAAAAAGACAATCATCTGCCGGGCAGCTGCTCTCTTTTTTCCGAGAGGAATCTCTTTATCACGATGCAAGGCCCGTCGGCAGTGATTCCCCCTACCGAGCCGGCTTCATGGAAGATGGCGACGGTCGTGCCGCGGTAGCGGACCGCCTGGCAAGCCTCCGTATTGCAAAGGATGGCGCAAGGGCTCTTCTTTTCCGCCTTCAAGGCTCTTGACAAGCCACGGGTGGGCAGTATCATGTAGGCGTAGGTGTCTCCTTCGTTGGAACGGACCTTTTCGCTGTCATGCCTTATCCACATCTTGAAGATGTCCCTGACCACGGCTGTATCGGCAAGGGCGGGATCCATTACCGACCAGGAGCCGGACTGCGCTCCCGTGGTGACCTGGCAGGAACTGCCGTCTGCCACGAAGTATCCGGTATCTCCGTTTACCGCGATGCCGGAGCGGCTCATGAATTTATCTGTCAAGTAGTTCTGCTCCACGGACGTGGTCACGTCTCCTTTTCCAGACGAGCGGATGCCTGCTCCGAGGTTTACTATCAGGTCTTTGAAAAAGAAGGCGCTCTTTACAGCGTACAGGCTGTCCCTGTCGAGTACCATCGTCGAAGCCAGCACTTTCCCGCCCGCGAGGCCTCCGACATGGGCCGTGGCGTTCTTCGCTTTGGTCGGATCTATTCTCGGAGTGGGTTCACCGTTGTCTCGCACTGTCGTCCCGGGGAGTTTCCTCCAGTCCCAGCAAGGGAAGATGTCGTCGTACTCGTCTCCTTTGACAAGGGTGAGCAGGGTCCCGTCGGCGCTGTAGAATCCGTTCATGTTCTCTCCGTTCGTCATTTCGTAACCGAGCGTCCTTTCGGACTGCATGCGGATGGATGCGTACCATTTCCCGGAACGGTAGATTCCGCAGTCGGATTTAGGAAAATAGCGGCCTCCTCGCTTTCCGCCGACATTCCTGCCTCCTGCATAGCGTCCGGCTATCTTCACTCCGGCCTTCGCAAGGTTGACCCTGGCTATGCCGAAGGCTATGTCCTTGCCCCTTCCGCTGCCGGGAAACAGATGCCTTCCCCTCATGGACGGGTCCATGTATCCGTTCCAGAAACACCATCCGAGCCCGTTGTCGGCGAATCCTGCAAGTATTCTCTTGCTTTCGGGGGAAAATTCCCAGGGAGTCCCGTGCATAACCCTCATCCAGAATGCGATGCTGTCGAAAAAGGCAAGGCCGTAGTTGCCGAACTGGAGCATAGGGCCGTGAAGGTGGAACGACCAGTCTTCCTGGAGTCCTTCTCCGGCGCTGAATCTGACCTGGGACTCGATTATATCCTTGAGTCTGGCAACCGATTCAGAATCATTTTCCGCAACGGCTTTCATGATGAGGTTTCCCGCCTCCCATACCAGGTTCTGCCCTGTCAGCCTGTCCGTATCTGTCACGGACCGGGAAAGTACGGCCATGAACTTATCCTTGACTTCAGGCTCCATCTTGTCGGGCACGAGGGTGAGGAGTATTCCTGCGCGACGGGGTATGCCGATTTCTGTCCACCACCAGTTGGGGTTGGCCGGGTCGTGGACGTCCCACCATAGGAGCGCCCTCCGGAATACGATATCCATCCGCCCGGACTTATAGAGGGGATGCCCCGGCGTAGAGTATGCCTTGGCCATCGCGCAGAGCCTCGAAAGGTGGAGGGCCGGCTCCCAGCAACCCCGGTTGGTGTCGGTATAGTCGATATCAGGCCATCTGGCTGCGGATGGACTGAAACTTTTTTCCATATCGGCGTATTCCTGCTCCGTCAGGGCGGTTTCCAGATACAGCTGGTTCATTACCGCGTCATTGGCGTAACCATAATCAGACAGACGGAAGAACTCTTCGTGAAGCGCTTCACTGTCAGCGAAGTCTTCCGTAAGCGCCTCGATGAGATTCTTCCTGAGCCTGGCCATTCCTTCGCGCTCATCCATTGCGGCGCTTGTGCAGACTGTCGCCGCGAGAGCCAGGAAGCAGAGGGCTGATATAAGTTTTTTCATCAGATTTCTTTTTGCAGAATAAAGTTAAGCAAAGATTGTGATTATTCCTCAATATCGGCAAATTTAATATCTTTGTTTTCCAAATTATGCGGCAAAATCCGCCATGCCGTGAAATCATTGCCTCCATGATGAAAAGATTCTCAACCGCGTTCCTGACATTCTGCCTGTTGACGGTACTCACCGGCTGCGGCGCTCCCGACAAGGCCAAAGCCCCCTACTCTTCCTTCAAACCCTACACCCGCTGGTGGTGGTTCTCCGCGGAAACGGAGAACAAAGACATCAGGGACCAGCTGGTGTGGCTGCAAGACCACGGCTTCGGCGGCGTAGAAATCGCCTGGATTTATCCCCTGTTCCTGAAGAACGACACTCCGCACCCGGACTTCCTTTCCGAGCGCTGGGGCGACGCCGTCGCATACGCCAAGCACGTGGCCGACTCCCTCGGCATGGGATGCGACTTCACCTACGGCTCCCTCTGGCCTTTCAGCGACGTGGACCTTCCGCCGGGAGACGGCACCAGGAACTACTTCGACTCCGTGGAAGTGGCCAGACGGCGCTACACCTGGGACCATCCGAGGGAGGCCAGGATTCTCAACCACCTGGACAGCACGGCGTTCTACCGGTATGCGGAGAAGATGAACCGAGGGCTCGAAAAGGCGTATTCCGGCTCCCCGTCGGCCCTTTTCGTGGACTCGTGGGAGGTGGAGACCGAATATCTGTGGACGCCCGGATTCGCCGAGCTCTTCATGAAAGAGCACGGCTACGACATAGAGCCCTACATGAGGGAACGCACCCTGTATGACGAGGAGAACCGCGACGTCAAATACGACTACATGAAAACGCTCTCCGGCCTTGTGCTGAGGGAGTTTTACATACCTTTCGCCCGGAACGCCGCCGCGACCGGCAACCTCTCCAGGGCCCAGTGCGGAGGGGCTCCGACGGACCTTCTCACCGCCTTCACCGTCGTGGACGTTCCCGAGACGGAAGCGATTCTGTACGAACCTTCCTTCAGCAGGATTCCGGCATCCGCCGCCACCATCGCAGGCAAGGAGGTGGTCTCGTCCGAGACCTTCACCTGCATGTACGGCTGGACCGGGCTGAGCTACATGCAGGGACGGGGCAGGAGCCCCCATCAGGGGGAAGAACAGATTGCCGACCTGAAGCTCGTATGCGACGCCCTTTTCGCCGGCGGAACGAACCAGATTGTCTGGCACGGCTTCCCCTACAACAAGGTCGGCCGCTCCGACGGCTGGTTCTACACCACCTGCGAAATCGGCACCGACGACAGACACAGCCTCTCCGGCGACGCCCTC
>CAMOVV010000139.1 GCA_946627685.1 uncultured Bacteroidales bacterium | reverse complement strand
TTGTCAAGCCAGATATTCGTTCCCCAGTTGTAGGTGGTCATCTTCTTCAAAACACCCTCAAACGTATGTGTGTAATCGGTGAGTTTCAGAAGCGTCCCTTCCTCCAACTGGGTAAGGAACATCGGGCAGGAAATCTTGAAATCCGCAGCGAACATGTCTCCGCTGTCCTTGATGCCGCCCGTGCTGGTACGGTAGCCCCAGGGGAGTTCCGTAACCGTTTCCGTTACGAACTGGCCGCCCGCCTTTCTGCGGGGCTCATACTGGTAGTCATAGACAACCTTTTCAAGAGCCACCTGCTCAACAACGGGGTCTCCGTTCTCGTCCGTTACCGGGATTCCGTTTGCATCCAGAACCCCGGCATAGACGGAGAAAGTATGGGGCCAACGGGGATTGTACGTCATCACTTGTAGAGCGGTTTCATTCGGATTTTAGGAGTGGGGTCGGTGAATGGCTCGCCCCATTTCGCGTAGAGGTCCTTCGCCATCTGCATAAGCGCGTCACGGCTCACGACGTTCTTTATCGCCACATAGTGCGTCCATCCTCCGTCCGCTTCTCCCTGCGTTCCGGATTTTACGGAAGAAACGGCCGCTGCAACATACAGGTCGGCAAGGCAGAGGTCGCGCTGCTTTTCGTCTGTGTCAGAGAAAAGAGCCTCGTCATCTTTGATGCCGCGCCCGAGCATGGTGGCATACAGCACGTCGTCCGATACATCCATGATGTTGAACAACTTTGCGTGAAGCCACTGCGTGAAGGTCATGTTACTTGCAATATCGGCCATTTCTTCCGTCGGTTATCACGTTTTCAAAGAACTTATTAGGCTGCGGCCTCGTTGATGGAGAGGTACAGCACCGTCTGGATGGCCTTCGGGACGGGCAGGCAGATGGATTCGATCTGGAAGGTCAAACCCTTCTTGCCGCGGTCCTCGCAGATGGCCATGGAGCCGCCGTCGGTGTACATGATGTCGGTGTCGGCGGCGGCAAGGATGTTGCTCACGCGCTTCCACTGAATCTCACCGAACTTGCCGGCGGGACGCAGAACAACGGTATTGGAGTCGAAAGCCTCGGTCTCCACCGTCTCAAACTTCTTCGTCTTGGCGTTCAGGAGGGTGCCGTAGCCATAGTAGGATACGACTTCCACATTCGGAAGGCCGGAGTCGGAGATGAATGTCTTGAGGTCGGTGTCGGTCACGACATAGGCGTCAAGAGAGCCGGAGGTGGGGCCGTACTTCCAGAAGGCCACCTTGGCCTTGGTGTCGGGATGGGCCTTGAGGGTCTCCCAACCGGACTGACTCATGCGGAACACGGAAGCCTTCGGGTCGCGGGGGATGATACGCATCCGCCAGCCGTAGTTGAACATATCCTCCAGGTCGCCAAGGGGCTTCGCGGAGTTGTTGCTCCATGCGTACTTGGTGCCGCGGTTGAAACCGCCGAGTCCGAAACCGCCGCATTTCTTGCGGTTCTCGGCAACGGGATTCAGGTTGATTTCGTAACCGACGATACCGCCGTTGGAGGTGGCTTTCGTGGTCAGGTAGGAACCCTTGGATTCCACCTGGAAGCCGGTGAAGGAACGCTGGGAGTGGATGCTCTGGACGAGATTCAGGGTATCCTTCACGAACTGGGCATAGTAGGCGTCGCGGACATTGACACCCTGACGGGCGAGCATCTGCATCTTCTCGTAGGCGTCGATGTCAAACGCGATACCGCGTCCCATACGGGGGATTTCTCCGGTTTCCTTGGAAATGCCGTCGGTGGGGAGCAGCGGACCCTCGGCCTCGTCGGAGAGGTAGGTGGCCATCACGGGGACGGAACGGTCGCCAATCTTCTGCTCGAAGGTGCGGGCGGGGTTCTCGAACGGAGCAAGGGTGTAGATGGATTTCCATGCTTCCTCGTCGAACCAGTAGTTCGGCTGCTCGGCAATCCAATCGGCGAGGGACGCATAGCCGCGGGCCAGGAGGCTTCCCTCAAGAAGCTGATAGAACTCGGTCGAATACAGACCGGAAATGAGATTCTTAGGCATAATTCAGTCCTCCTTGGTTTAAGCGTTGTCGGTTTCTGCGAAATACTCCGGCTCAATGAACTGGCCGATTTCACGGGCGGCTGCGATGACAGCGGCGGGGATGCCGTTCACGGTGTTCACATAGCAGTAGAGTTCGCCACGGGCGATGTCCACGAAGTTCTGTGCGTTTCCGGCGTACAGGTCACGGGTGGAAACCATGTTGCCCTTCACGGCCAGAGCCTTGCCGGTACCGGCGGCTGCGGCGATGGAGAGGAAGTCGCCTGCGGAAACGGTGCCGATGGCGGATGATGCCACAGTGATGGAGACGGTGCCATTGCCGTTGTCGGTCACTTCGCCGGCGGCGACAGCCTTGCCGGTCGCGCCAACGGTGGCGGGGACGACCATCACGATGTCGGTGGCCTCCAGTTTCGGAGCAAGCCAGGACGCGTTGAGGGTAATGGTGACATTGCTCTCGACGGTCTTCACATCCAGAACCTCCCAAATCTTCATGATTTTGGCGGTGTGGGCCTTGAGGTCCACCTCGTAGGGCGTTCCGGCATGAACAAGCTGCTTCTCGGCCAGGGTGTCGGTGATCAGAGCGCCGTACTGACGGTACTTCACCTCATCCGGATGGCAGAGAAACGGATTCGCACCACCGATTTTCTCGGAATGACGCGAATAGGCGTTGTTGAAATGTTCTAAGTGTGCCATAGCGTTTAATGGGGTTTATGATGAGTGTTTTACGCCAATGCCTCGCGGGCCTGCTTTGCATCCTCCCTCGCCTTTGCGGCTCTGTCCGCAGCACTTACCTCTGCCGGTGCCGTGATGCCCGTTCCGATGTAGGGGATGCCGCTTCCGCCGAAATATTCTTTCGCGTTGGCGTTGTACTCATTCTCAAACCGTTTGCCCGCGTCCTCGTCGGATTCGTCATCCTTGAGGACAAAGAGTTTTTCGGTGAGTTTGAGCACCCTCTCGTCGGTGCATCCGGCGGCTTTGGCTGCTGCAATCGCGGCACTGATGGTGGCTTTTGCCTTGGCCTTCTTGTCGTCATCCTCGCGCATCTTGAGAATCCTCTCATTCTGCTCACGGATGGTCTTTGCCCAGTCTGGCTCTTCCACCTGCTGATGTTGCTGTTGCGGCTCGGTTTCGGGATGCTTTGCCTTGTAATCCGCAAGGGCGTTCTCGGCGGTCTCCTTTGCGCGTTTGAGACCGTCAATCTCACCCTGGATTGACGTGGCGAGGAGTTTGGCAGTGTCCCCCTTGACAGCGGTGGCAATGTCTTCCTCCTTCTCAACGGAACCCTCCAGGATTGCAGCGATTCTGTTGAGCGTGTTGTCGCTCAACCCCAGACTTGCGTACTCGGTTTTGAGCGCTTCAAAGATTTTCTTTTTCATGTCAATGAACTTTGGTAATACAAAACGCCCGAAGCCGTAACGGACTTAACCGCTACCACTCCGGGCCTATATCGGTCATCTGGTGACTCTGTGCTTAGCCTCTGCTGCGCTCCGTGGCGCTATCGTATGTCTTGTAAGGACACCTCGCCGATGCGCTTGCAATGCGGGCACCGGACCGAGAGCTGAAGCCTACCCTCCAGGGATTGCACCCTCACAGGAAAAGGCTTCTGACAGTAGGGGCAACTCACTTGCACACCCTTATTTGTCGCTCTTTCGTCCATACACGGGCAAATATACGGCTTCAAAATCAATACATACCAATTAAAATTGATTTGTATTGATAAATCCGTTGCATCTTTGCATCGTGCTTAATACGGAAGTCATAGACAAGAAGTATATCGACCCCGATTTCTACGAGGCCGGGCTTCTGCTCACGGGGAAACCGGAAATAGTCTATACCTACGAATTTGCGGAAGAACTCCGTAAGGACATCTTGGAGTTAAAGCGGAAGGGCAAGCGTTCCTACAACCTTATACCGCAGGCGGGCTTTCAGGAGAAGGTGCTAACCAGCGAGGCTGACATCATCATTTGCGGCGGTGCACGCGGCTCAGGAAAAAGTGCCGTTTCCCTTATCGGGGCGCTTCCATACGCGGACAATCCCGACATCAATATGTATGGCTTCCGTCGCTTTGAGGCGGATGTGAAACGAGGCATCTGGAAGACCGCAAAGCAGATTTTCAGAGGCTTCGCCAACTTTGCCGATACGTCCTTTGAGGCCAAATTCTTCAACGGGACGGGGGCGACAATGAAGATGGAGCACCTGGCCGACCTCAAGGCCGTGAAAGACCGTTTCCGTGGTGCGGAAATGCCATATATCGTCATTGAGGAACTTGCGGAGTTTACGAGGGAAAACCTGAACGTCATCTTCGACCTCATCGGCTCCAACCGAAGCACCACTGGAATGCCGTCACGATTCATCTGCACATGCAACCCCGTGGGGCGCTCCAATAAACTGCGCTGGTTCCTGGACTGGTGGATAGACCCGGTGACGGACGAAGCCATCCCGTCCCGCTCCGGCAAGATTCGTTACTTCTGCCGATACGGAGAGGACGTGATGGAGATTGCG
>CAMOVV010000138.1 GCA_946627685.1 uncultured Bacteroidales bacterium | reverse complement strand
CCATGCTTTCGATATACAGGTCTTCGCCCTCACGCATGGTAGGAAGGGGGTCCATCGTAAGGGCCTCCTGCTCCATGTCCTCTTTCGTGTGGTCCTCATCAGGCTCGCCCTCTCCGCACACCGCCCTCCAGCCAAGCGAGATGCGCTTCCTCCCGCGCAGGGTGAAGGTGTCATCGCCGGCCGAAAGCAGCACCGTCGTGACGTCTACGACACAGTGCGGACTGAACGCTTCGATGAAACGCGCCACAACCAGATCATAGACCTGCCTCTCCACATCAGAAAGGGGTTCGTCGGCCTTCGGCGTCTGCCCCGTGACGATGAAGCCGTGGTGATCCGTGAGCTTCGTCTCGTTGACGCTCCGCCGGCACAGGGTGCCCCCGGCAAGCGCTTCCGCGAACCGGCCATAGAGCGGATGGGAATAGAGCGTCTCCAGCCGCGCGGGTACTTCATGGAAGATATTCTCCGATATGTATCTTGACGACGTCCTTGGATAGGAGATAAGATGCTTCTCATAGAGCGCCTGCGCCGCCGTTGCGGTCTGCCTGGCGGTGAGGCCATAGCGCGAATTGGCAATCTTCTGAAGCGAGGCGATGTCGTGAAGGAGCGGCGGGGCTTCGTTCTTTCGTTCCGTCTCGATGGAGTCGACATGGATGTGGCCCTGGGCAAGGATTTGCTCAAGATGTTCCCGGGCTTCCGCCTCGTCGGTATAGGTATCGTCGGTCTTGATGGTAACTTGGGTTCCGTCGGAGAGGACGGTGCCCCGGATAACCCAGAACGGTGACGGGACGAAATTATGATTCTCGTTGTATCGCCTGCAGACCATACAGAGGGTCGGCGTCTGCACGCGGCCCAGCGACAGCGGCTCCGGGGAGCCGGAGGCAAGGGTCAGCGCGCGCGTCGCGTTAATCCCGACGAGCCAGTCCCCCTCGCTACGCAGGAGCGCAGCGAGGCCCAGGTCGGAAAAATCGTCATTGGGACTCAGGGCGGCGAACCCCTCGGTGATGTCCTTCTTCGTCAGGCTGGAGAGCCATAACCGCATGGCATTCAGCCTGAGGCCCAGGTAGCGATAGACGTTGTCGAAGATAAGCTGCCCCTCCCGTCCCGCATCTCCGCAGTTGATGATGACATCGGCCCTTGAGGCCAGGTCCTCGATGACGGCCAGACGATGCGTGATGGTCTCGTCAAGGATATATGACCCGTCACGCCGGCGGCTGATGGAGATGGGCTCCCATGAGAAGGCCTTCGGGAGGATAGGCAGCGCATCCAGGCTCCACTGCCCCTCGGCCTCGGGGGCACGGAGCTCCAGGAGGTGGCCCCTGCACCAGGTGATGCAGTAACCGGCTCCCTCGAACCAGTCGCCGTGATTGGCCGTGGCTCCCAACGCTTTTGCTATATCGCGGGCGACATCCCGCTTTTCAGTGATACATAGTCGCATGGCAAAGACATCCTAATAGTTTGTTCCTGTTTCTGTCAGTGAAAGAGAGCCGTGGCGTGTGGGGGCCTCACTGCTCTTCTCCTGTCGCCTTGGGGCTGAAAAATTCGTTCATGTCGTCCACGGTCGGTTTCTCGTCGCCGTTGAGCGGGCGGCCGGCGTTCGGCTTCGGACCCGCAGCCGTCTGGGCGTCCTTGACGCCCCAGTGGTCGAACACCAAGTCTCTCTCTGCAGCGATTTTCTCCATGTGCTTCTGCAGGACCTCCTCCATGGCGTGTTCAAGCTCATAATCCATCGTTTCCTTACGAAGTTCCTTCTTCTTCGATGCGGACATCCTTTCGTACTTTTCCTTGGCGAGCTTGCCGAGAAGGGCGTCGTTCTTCGACGAGTAGTCCTCGTCGTTCTTGGAACGCTCCAGGTCCTCCTGCTTCAGTTCGCGGAACAGCTGCTCAATGCAGTACTTGTCATAGTTCGCCTCGACGCGTTTCCGGGTCGCATCCTGGTTGAACTGGTCCTTAGCGAACATCGGCATTGGCTGCCACTGTCCGTCATCCTTATTCGGACGGGAGTTCGGGTCGATGAGGAACTGCGCACAGAAGAACTTGTTATCCAATGCCTCTTCGCCCGAGCCGTCCATGACGATTGCGGCGAAGTTACCCTGCGAGAGGCCCGCAATCTTATCCTTCGGCAAACGCTTTTCAAGCTGGAAAGAAGTCTGCATGGTATCCGATTGGCCGCCGGTGGTCTCGCTCTGGTGCATCACCCTGTGCTGTCCGAACATCTCGGAGATGTCATTGCCGAGCTGGGAGAGCACCTTCCCGAAGAACTGGTTATTATTCGTCGAGATGAGGGCTTTCGCGTACTCCGGCTTGAGGTCGCGGTTGAGCTGCTCCATGTCCTGGGCTGCAGCGAGGCCGGCGAGCTTGTTCGAACGTCCGGTGGCAAGGATGGTGTCGTACCCCTCGTCCTTCTTCGTCGGGTACTCGTCCTGCGCGAGGAGACACGGGGCGCGGTCCGGCTGGTTGACCTGAAGGTAAAGCTCCGAGGTGATGAGCGCGATACCGGTCGCAAACACATCCTTAGCCTTCGGGTCGTTACCGACACAGAGGACCGTCGGGCGGTCGGGACGGTTGATCTGCAGGTCAACGTTATTGGCGCTGAAGAGCCAATAGGCCCGCTCCGTGCGGAGCTCTTTCAGTGGCGTCGTCGCGGATGCGTAGATACCCTGCGACTGCTCCTTCGCGCCTTCCTGGTCCGCCTTCAGGATGTCTTGCACGATAGCTCTGCAGTCAGGTATCTCCATGAAGAGTTTCATAAGCTTCTCCTGCGGAGAGAGCATCAGCTCGATGAAGTGCGGCAACGTACAGTAACGGCCGTCAAGGGTCTTACGGAGGGCCCAGATGCCCGCCACCCACATCGACTGCGCGTTGTCGGCGAAGAAGCCCACGTCCTTAACAGGGTCCATGCGGTTCTTACGTATAATCTTCGCCTTCTGGATGGCAGCCGTGATGTCCTTAATGTACTTCGGATCGAGCGGATTACAGCGCGTTGAGTAACGCGGGTCCGCCATGAAGAGGAAGTGAAACTCCGGTTCGACGCCGTAAAGCTTCTTATAGACATCCTTCGACCGGAGGAAACAGTTGTAAGAGTAGACCGACAGGTCGAAAATCTTAAAGTCATACACGTACGCCGTGAATCCCTTGTGGATAAGCTGCCAGATGAACTCGTTGAGGATGGCGTAGGTCTTGCCGCAGCCCGGCTGGCCGAAGACGAACGTGCCTCCGAAAGGGTTCACCACAGGGAGCCACGCCTTGTGCCAGCGGTTCTGATACATGTACTTGATACGGAAATTGACCGAGTAAGGAGTATCAATAGGATGGTCGATGCCTTGGTCGAAAGTCTCATGGGCGTTGGAAATGGGGTTCTTCATCCCCCTCAGCTTGTTCCCTATCCGCCCAAAGCCGATAGCCGTCATGATGAACCCGGCGATGGTCGTGATGATATACACCACCGGGTTAAAGTACGGAAGCAGGTACATGACCAAGGAGAACGCAGTATAGATGAGTATGTCCTTCCACGGCGTGTACGAGAAACGCCCCATCCTGACAAGCGAGCCCATGCCAAGGAAAAGGAGAACAATCCCCTTGAGCGTGTACTGGCTGTCGAACGCGCCGGAGCGCATCAGCTGCCCGAGGAGCTGATCGGATACGGAGGATACCGCCCCGAAGTTATAGAAAAGCTCGTAGGCAAACCAGTAGATATTCAGTGCGATGAGGAACCCGCATAGGGTTATCATCGGACGGTAGATTTTCTCCTTTTCGTTTTCCATGATAGATTGCGCGAGGGTCCTCCCGTCTTTAGACAGGGCGGGGAATCGCGTCTTTAATTCCCGTTTTTTGTGAAACAATGAACAACCGCTTTCAAAGGCTTTAGCCGGAGGAGTATGTCAAAAGATCGTGTTACCCGTTTCGGCATCAACAAGTACGCCTACCTTATCAATGGACTTCCACCAATAATCCGATGATTCTTTCCGCCATTTGAAAAGATACAAGATGTACTTCACTTTATATGTGTCACCAATACCATTAAAATTCGTAATATTGAAATTCAAATGGGCCCAATATCTCTCCGGCCGTGACGCGAAATAATCATAATCCATGTGGGCATGACGGGCATAAGCAATATTCCCCTTGCAATCCAACTTCTTCAAAGCATTCATCGCCTCGTTAAGATAGAACTTATCTATCTCTCCTGTCGTTAACGAAGCCTTTTCCGTACCTGAAATAAGATCTTTTCCAGGAAGAGGAAGCTGCTCATACTTTAGCTCAGCCGATCCTTCAGGTGGAGTTGCATCAAGATGCTTCCCGGGATTCCTTCCTCCCAACTGGAAATAATGACTATATTTATCATGTATAATCACATGTACGTTATAATCATTACAAGACGCAGTCGGCACATAAAGATAATCATCGGAAGATTGATTAGGCGCAAAATCAATCGTCCATGATACAGAAACCTCATTTATATCGTTTCGTCTTGTCAATTTATTACTTAAATATGATTCAAAATCCGTATAACCATATTTAACT
>CAMOVV010000137.1 GCA_946627685.1 uncultured Bacteroidales bacterium | reverse complement strand
CGGGCAGCTATAAGGTCTTCTTCCACAACGACTTCGCCGCGGCAGGTGTTGATAAGGAAGGCCCCGTCTTTCATCAGGGAGAAAAAGCGAGAGTCCGCCATGTCGCGGGTAGTTTCGTCGAGGGGGACGTGGAGGGTAACTATGTCGGAGCGGGAGAGCAGTTCTTCGAGGGAGCTGAATCCGTCAATGCCCTCGGCGGCGGCCCGCGGGGGGTCGTTCTTGAGCACCTTGAACCCCAGGTACCTGGCCATCCTCTCTACCCTTTTCCCGACATTCCCCACGCCTATGATTCCAAGGGTTTTTCCTTCAAGGGAAATGGCCTTCCTGGAGGCGCAGCCGTAAAGGGCGGAAAACACATAGTTCATCACTCCCCCGGCGTTGCAGCCCCTGGCGTTCCTCACCGCTATCCCGTGGGAATCGCACCAGTCGAAATCGATATGGTCGGTTCCTATCGCCGCGGAAGCGATGAATTTGACCGACGTGCCTTCAAGAAGGAAAGAATCGCACTTCGTGCGGGTCCTGAGGACAAGGGCGTCGGCGTCCAGCACGTCGGAGCGGGAGATTTTCTCCCCGGCAAGATACACGACGTCGGCATAAGGCTCGAAGACCCCCTCGATGAAGGGGATCATCTCATCCACCACTATCTTCGGCCTTCCTTCTGTCATATTTATTTAAGAATCAATTCTTTCACAAAGTCGGGACCGGACCCGTCGTCCGTAAAGAGCGGATCCTGCGCCAAGGCGTCGTTCATCATCTTCACCAGGGCTTCACGCTGGAGCCAGAGCTGGCTGCGGACCATCGACGAACTCATCGTAAGAAAAAGTTTCCCCCCGCGGAAGAACTTCCTCAGGGTGTACGGTCCCATTCCCGACACCTGGTCCCAGGCGGCGAAAACCCTCTTTGAATTGAGGCCCGACGCGATTTTCATTTCCTTTATATATATCCCCACCAGCTCCTCCATGGGAATGGCCTTTTTCCTGGCCAGCCTTATCCTCTTATCCTCCGCCATACCCTACAAAGCCTTGAAAGAACCTGCGGAGCATTCGAAATAAGAACGGTCGGAGGTGATGCTGTCCACCACCGAAGACATCCTTACCTTGTTGCTGTCCGTTATGAAAATCTGGCCGAAATCGCTGCCGGCCACCATCGCTATGAGGTTCGAAATCCTCCCCATGTCCAGCTTGTCGAAGACATCGTCCAAAAGGAGCATCGGGGCGAAGGAATACCTCTTTTTCATTATCTCGTACTGGGCGAACTTGAGCGACACGAGGAAGCTCTTCTGCTGGCCCTGGGAGCCGCAGCGCCGGATGGGCCAACCGTCCATGCAAAAGACGAAATCGTCCCTGTGGATGCCTGAGGTGGTGAATCCGAGGGCAAGGTCCTTCCGTCTCGACGACGCAAGAATGTCGGCGAGGTCCCCCTTGTCAAGGTCCGAGCGGTACTCTATCGTCACCTTTTCCCCGCCTCCGGAAAGGGAGGAATAATTCCCGGCGACGACGGGCTGAAGGTCCGAGACGAACCTGCGCCGGGCCTCCCATACGGGGAGCGCGGCGGCGGCCATCTTGCTGTCGAACACCTCCAGGAGGGCCACGTCGGGGCTGCCGTCCTTGAGCATCCTGTTCCTCTGGGAGAGAAGACGGTTGTATGTCTGGACGGAAGAGAGGTACTCCGCCGACATCTGGGAAAGGACGGAATTGACGAATCTCCTCCTCTCCTCGCCGGATTCGCTCACAAGGGAAATATCAGAGGGTGAGACCATTACAATCGGGAGGACGCCTATATGGGAGGATATCTTCCCCACAGGCTTGTCGTCGCGGCGGATTTTCTTCGACCCGTCAGAGTCCACCTGCACCGAGAACCTCGACACCAGGCCGTCGTTCATCCTGTAGGACCCGGAAATCGCGAAAGAAGAAGTCCCATGGCGGAAGTTGTATCTGTCGGAAGAGGAAAAAGCGCTCTTTGTCATTGAAAGATACCATATTGCGTCCATAAGGTTGGTCTTCCCCTCCCCGTTGTTGCCTGAAACGCAGTTCACGTTAGGGGAAAAGGAAAGTTCCTGGAAACCAATGTTCCGGAAATCCTGGATGACTATTTTCTCTAGAATCGGCATCGCCTGTGGCGGTTGTGGTCTATGCTACAAAGATAATCAAATAATTATTTTCCGGATTGAATGTTTTTTTATAATTTTGCCGTCCTTATCGGAAACAAATAAAAATTATCGACAGATATGGCAAACGTTGAAAACAGGAAACAGGAAGAGATCCGTCAGGAAAGAGTGATCGAACAGGTTTCCAAAACAGAAGAATTTTTTAGCAAATACGGCAACTTCATCTGGGGCTGCCTCGCGGCAATCCTCGTCATAGGACTCGGAATCCTCGCTTATGCAAAGTTCTATCTCCAGCCCAGGAAGGCTGAGGCCATGGAGCAGACCTACCCCGCCGAGGCCAGCTTCAGGAACGCAGAATATGACCTCGCGCTCAACGGAGACGGCAACGTCCTCGGATTCTCCCAGATTATCAACGATTACGGCACGAAGGCCGGCAAGGCCGTTTACCTTTACGCAGGAATCTGCGAGCTGAACCTTGGCAACTACGACAGCGCCATCTCCTACCTCAAGAAATACAAAGGAAAGGACGAGATTCTCGCCGCCAGGGCCCTCGCCTGCATCGGAGACGCCTACAGCGGACTGGAAGACTACAAGAGCGCCCTCCTCTGGTATGAGAAGGCTGCCGGAAAGATTGACAACATGTACGCCGCCACCTACCTTCTCAAGGCCGGAGTGGTGTGCGAAGAGCTCGGCGACAACGCCAAGGCCCTCCAGCTCTACAAGACCATCAAGGACAAGTATCCCCAGTCCAAGGAAGGATACGACATCGACAAGTATATCACCAGGCTTGAAAGCCAGCTTTAACAGGACCAGCCATGGGAAGAGCATTTGAGTTCCGCAAGGAAAGGAAGTTCAAGCGTTGGGGCCACATGGCCAAGACGTTCACCCGTATCGGCAAGGAAATCACCATAGCCGTCAAGCAGGGCGGTCCCGACGTGGTCGGCAACCCCAGGCTCCGCGCCCTCGTAGCCGAGGCCAGGAGCGAGAACATGCCCAAGGAAAACGTTGAGAGGGCCATCAAGAAGGCCACCGAGAGCAAGCAGGGAGACTTCAAGGAGGTCACCTACGAAGGCTTCGGCCCCTTCGGCATCGCCTATCTCGTCGAGACGGCCACCGACAACACCACCCGCACCGTGGCCAACGTCCGCAGCTATTTCACCAAGATGGGAGGCAGCCTCGGCACTAGCGGAAGCGTTTCGTTCATGTTCGACCACAAATGCGTGTTCCGCATCAAGGAAGACCCCGCCAAGGAAATCGACATCGAGATGCTTGAGCTCGAGCTCATCGACTACGGCGCCGACGAAGTCTTCGAGGAGACCGAGGTGGACGAGGACGACAACGAGACCAAACAGATTGTAATCTACGGAAGTTACGAGTCCTACGGAGCCATCCAGAAATATATCGAGGACGGCGGCTACGAGCTTGTCTCGGGAGGTTTCGAAAGAATCCCCAACACGGACCTCAAGGAAGTCACTCCCGAACAGAGGGAGACTTTGAACAAGCTCACCGACCTTCTGGAAGACGACGAGGACGTCACTAACGTCTATACCAACATGAAGCCCTCCGAAGAATAATGGGCGCCAGTGCATGAAGACCGAAGGCCGACCGGAGTTTTTGTTCCCGGGTCGGCCTTTTTTTTGTAGTTATGAATGAATAATTGAGTATATTTGTAAGTTAACATCTAAATTATATGAGCATACAGCAGGACAACATCCGGAAACTGGTGGAGAGGCGCGCAAAGGCCCGTCTTGGAGGCGGCCAGAAAAGAATCGACGCCCAGCATGCCAAGGGCAAGCTCACCGCCCGGGAAAGACTTTCCCTTCTCCTCGATGAAGGCAGTTTCGAAGAATACGACATGTTCATGCACCACAGGTGCACCAATTTCGGAATGGAAGCTTCCCATCCTGACGGCGACGGCGTCGTGACAGGCTGCGGAACGATAGGCGGAAGGCTCGTGTACGTATATGCGCAGGACTTCACCGTCTCCGGAGGTTCACTCTCCAAGACGATGTCCGAGAAAATCTGCAAGGTCATGGACATGGCCATGAGGAACGGAGCCCCCTGCATCGGACTTAACGACTCCGGCGGAGCCCGCATCCAGGAAGGCATCGACTCCCTGGCCGGCTACGGCGAAATTTTCGAGAGGAACATCCTCTCTTCCGGCGTCGTCCCCCAGATAAGCGGCATTTTCGGTCCCTGCGCCGGCGGAGCGGTCTATTCCCCCGCCCTCACCGACTTCACCGTCATGGTGAAAAACACCTCCTACATGTTCCTCACCGGCCCCGCAGTGGTGAAAAGCGTTCTCGGAGAGGATGTCAGCCAGGAGGAGCTCGGAGGAGCCAACGTCCACTCCACGAAGAGCGGCGTCGCGGATTTCGCGGCCGAGAACGAGGAGGACGGCATACGGATCATCAAGGAACTGCTCTCCTACCTGCCCCAGAACAACATGGAGGAAGCACCGAGGGCTGC
>CAMOVV010000136.1 GCA_946627685.1 uncultured Bacteroidales bacterium | reverse complement strand
CCCTCAAAGCCCTTGTCCACGGAAGAGAGGCATACCAAGGTTCCAGATATGGGAGAAAGATTTTTGTTTTGTCTTGAACGTATGCTTGCAGATTTTTTTCTTTAGGAAGCCACGAAGCAAGAATATCCAGTTGCTTGGAGTCGTCCAACATCAAATTGCAGAACTTCAGTATATTATCCTCCGTCAGAGGGAAAAAGCCGCTATAATTTTGCATATTGCTTACTCGCTCCGGCGCCCACCACCAAGGCTCTTTTGTCCCTTCGATAAATCCGAAAGCATTACGCCATCCTTCCTGGATACCGAGGTAGTTTGAAATGCAGTAGAGCTCGGTTGAACCGTACCTGGCCACCATACACGGTTTTTCAGATTCGAGCAAACTGAATATGAGATCTGAGGATTCCTGTGCAGAAAGAGCTGGTTTGGTGAATCGAGTCCTCGGTTTTACTATACGGGCATACCAGTCATTGAGTTTGTAGAAAGACTTGTGCCAAAAGGTTTCAAACGAATTATAGCTAGGAAAGGAACTCATATTCTTTATTTGGATATTTTTTTCACAAACCTTGCGCTGGGGATAAAAATGGAGAGAAGGCTTAAAAGGCCTTTTACGAGATTGTAAACGGGCTTACGCCAGCGTCGGCGGCCTATTTCAAGGAAAAGCCGTTCATAGGCGGAAGTGCCGTACAGGGCTCCTTCAGCCTCCCGGCCGTAGTCCCGGAGGATGCGCCCTGGCAGAAGGGTCTCAAGGACGCTCCGCCATTCCTGCTCGGAAGAAAACCTGTTTTTGGCGCTGTAACCGGAAATATCGTAGTTGCAGATGTCGATATCAACCGCCTGATAGGAGCAGTTGTCGAGGATGAGGCTCTGGAGGAAAAACTTCCGGTCGGAAACTATTTTCAACGTTTCGGCGTATGGGCGCTTCCGGAGAAGGTCCGTCTTTATGAACACGGCCTGATGGCAGAGGGCTGTCCCGTACATGAAACGCAGGGAAATCTCCTCGGGGGGCGTTTTTCTGCGGACAGGCTCTTCGAGAATTAGAGCGTTTCCGCAGATGATATCGGCCGTGGCTCCGCTGCTGCAGACGTCCGAAATGACCGACGGGCTGCAGAACGTGTCTCCGGCATTCATAAAAATGCACCAGTCTCCGGAAGCCGCTGCGACGCCCTTGTTCATGGCGTTGTAGATGCCTTTGTCAGGCTCGCTTACGCCGTAGGTGATATCACCTGAGAACTCTTTAAGAAGGTCGGCGGGGCCGTCAGTCGAGGCTCCGTCGATTACGATGAATTCATGAGGGCGGACAGTCTGGCCGGTGACGCTGAGAATGGTCCTGCGCAGCCCCTCGCTGTCGTTGCGGTTTACGGTTATTACGCTAATTTTCACCGAGCGCTTCCTTTAATTTGTCTATGTCGCAGAGCAGTTCGCTGTTCTCCCGAAGCCACTCCGTCGGCCTGTCCCACCAGCGGATGTCCTGAAGCCATTTCACGGTGTCCTCGTCGTAGCGGTATTTCAGTATTTTTGCTGGCACTCCGCCGACGACGGCATAAGGAGGGACGTCCTTGGTGACGACCGCGCCTGTGAGAACGACGGCTCCGTCTCCGATGGAACAACCTCCGACTATCGAGACCCTTTCTCCTATCCAGCAGTCGTTCCCGATGGCGACGGGAGGAAGGATTTCATCGAACAGCTGTTTTCCGGCGAAGGTTTCCATGGCTTGCCTCCGCGTTGAAAAGAACATGGGAGAGGTTGTAACAAGCGGAGCCTCAAATGGATGAGTCCCGCGAAGGACCCTGACTCCATAACCGATGGAAGTGAAGCGGCCTATGCATCCTTCTATCCTGCAATCTCCGCACATATAGCTCCCATATCCCATGCTGCCGTCGAAGAAACTTCCGTCTCCGATACTGTTTGCGCCTTCAAATGAGGAACCGTCTCCGATGCGTACCGTCCGGTCGAACCGAACAATACCGTTCCAGCGGAGTTTCTGTCTCAGGTAGCCCAGCCACCTTTTCGGCGGGACCGTCAAATCCCGCCAGATTTTTTTCAGCGCAGCTGCAATACTTCGCATTTTTTCGTTACGACTTTTTTCGTAATGGTGCGTCAGCGAGCACGGGAATCGAAGGCGAATGGCAAGGCTTCCGGTCTGCCTGTAAATGCAAAGTTATAAAACCGGGCCCCGGCCGTTGATTGACCGGGGCCGCGGCATTTACTTCACCTTGATTTCGACCCTTCTGTTGCGGGCACGGGTCCAGGGATGATCGTTGGTCTCGGCGGGACGGTTCTGGCCGTAACCCTTCGTTTCGATGCGGGCGCCGTCGATGCCTTTGCCTTCAAGATAGGTCTTCACCGCCTTGGCCCTGTCTTCGGAGAGAATCTGGTTGAACCACTCGGCTCCGAGGTTGCAGGTGTGGCCTTCTACGATGACTTCCTTTTCAGGGTGGTCTGCGAGGTAGGCGGCCCAGGCGTCAAGGGTCTCCTGAGCTTCAGGAGTAAGGGTCTTCTCCTTGAAGATGAAGAGAATCCTGCCGTTGTCGGGAAGGGCTGCGAGTTCCCTCGCGGGAGTTGCGGGAACGGGAGCGGGTGCGACCTCAGGCTCTGGTTCGGGAGTCACGGGCTTCTGCGGAGCAGGCTCCGGAGCGGGCTGGGGAGCCGGGGCGGGAGCGGGGGCCGGGGTGGGGACATAGACGGGAGCGGTGTGCTTGGGAGCGGATTTCCCGAGGGAAACCTGGAGACCGAGGGTGCCGCTGAGGATGCCTCCGAGCCCTTTCTTGTCGGTGGGGAAGATGTTGCCGTTGGTGAGGGTGGCCTTGAAGTCGGGCACGATGCTGATTCTGCGGCCCACCTTCACCGGGAACATGATTCCGGCTCCTCCGGCCAGGAAGCCCTTGTCAATGTGGGCGTAACCGGCGTGTACGTAGGGGACGATGGCATCTTTCACGCGGAAAAGGAGGTCGGCGTGGCCGTAGTGGAACTTGTCCTGCGCATACACCGTGTACTTGTCGGAGATGTTGAATCCCTGATATCCGGCGCGGAAGCCGATGTTGTCATTGAAGTATTTACCGATATAGAAGTCACCGGCCGTTCCGAGTCCGGCGTGGGAGTTTGCACGGTCTATTTTCTTTTGTCCGTCAAAGCCAAGATTGACGCCTCCGCCGGCTCCGATGAACCAGTCGGCGGGTCTTTCCGTCTGTGCGAGGGCTGTGCCGGCCATGAAGGCCAGGACTGCCAGAGCAAGGAATTTTTTCATGTAATCGTGGGATTAGAAGTAATATATGCATCCAAAGGTGAGAAGACCGCGAAGGTCCACGGGGAGTCCGGCGTAACCGCCCTTGGGCTGGTCCGCCTTGTCAGGCTTCAGGCCGCTGTACTTGTCGGTGTAAGCCTCTCCGCAGACATCGCCGAAGACTCCGAAGCTCTCTGTGAGCCTGAATCTTGCGATGAAGCCTAGACGTGCTCCGAGGGCCGTGTTGGGGTCGGTCAGCTTGGCTTCCTGCCAATGCTCGAAGTCGGGGTCGGTGAACTTCATGCTGTGTCCCATTCCGACTCCGGCGTACATGATGGGGGTGAAGTTCCCTGTCGTGCCCATGTTCAGCATGGCGTCAGCGAAGATGTTGAAACTCTGGAATTCAAAGGGGAAGAAACCGTCCTTTTTGGTCTCGTTTACGTTGAATCCTCCCGAATTCTTTCCGTAGGAGAAGGAAAGGCGGGCGCCGAATTTCTCTGAGAAGTCGTAGCCGAAGGCTATACCACCCACGGGGTCGATGAGTTTGAAGGCATTTCCGCTTTTCGGATAGGAAAAAGCGTTCTCGCTGATGGAGAGGGCCGCTCCCCCCTGGAGGGAGACGTTGAACTTGCCCACCGCATTGCCACGGGGCTGGGCCTGGAGGCCGAGTGCTCCTGCTATGAGAGCGATGATGCAAATGATTGATTTACGCATAGTTGAATTATTGATTTGGTTTATTATAATTGCGTTTTGGGTACGCATACTGCCTCGCCTGCACGGGTTTCCGGGGCGACGGAACGGAAGATTCTGCTAAGGGAATCTTCCGTTCCAAACACAAATATAATAAATTAGCCTTAAGAAACAATATACCGGAGTGTGTTTTTCCCTGTATTATTCCTGTGTAGGACGGATAGGACGAGCTTGTGTTCCTTGTGTGCCTGATGCATTTGTAGAAACATTTGGAGTTTGACTACTTGCAAAATCTGGATTAAAGAATGCAAAGCCTACATGTTCATTGTTGTTACTGCCAGTAACGCCAGCCGTATGATAAGCACCACTCCATCCAACGTTATATATATGTCCAGGGGTAGTTGCCGTAAAAGCTGAACCTACTCCGACGTACCCATTTCTGCCAGCGCGAAGGCCGGTGGTCGGTAAATAGAATGTTTTGTTGTCAGGGCTATGTGTAGTCGAGAACATATATCCTGTGGGCAATTCACCGCTGGCTTCAATCCATGTGCCGTAGATATCATCTGGTTTATACGCACTGCCTCCATTACTGGTAAATCCAGTAGCGGCCTGGCGGTTAGGAACCTTAAACCCACGAGGAGAGGGATCGTAAATCGTTTTTTTGACATAAGGACTACCCGCATTCCATATATTGACAAATAT
>CAMOVV010000135.1 GCA_946627685.1 uncultured Bacteroidales bacterium | reverse complement strand
ATGCTGAAAATGAAATTGAAGTGTTCCCCGCCCTGCCAGAATGAGGCGGAGGGCAGCCAGACAGCTATCTGGCCGAATATCACCACCATAAAATTCATCGCGAAGGCAAGCCAGATGACCAGCCGGGCCTTCCGGTAGCCATATACCTCCGTGAAACAGTCATTGAGGATGTAGGAAATCGGGAAAATCAGCACCGCGCAAGGCAGGGTGATTTTCTGACCGATGGCAAAAACCTTGGTGGCAAGCAGGTTGCTTGCGATGAGGCAGACCGTGAAGAGTACGGCCATGCACAGAAAAATGATGGAAAATTGCGCTTTTGTTTTCATAATCAGTTTTTTAAGTGGTACCTGCTACACTTGACAAAACCGTATCCGGCTTTATCGCGCCGCAAAGATAGCGTTTTTCCGGTTATTTTCGCAGAAGGACGCAAAAAACGCACGTTCCGGGGCGCCGCCTGGGAAAAACCCGCGAAACTTTAGTATTTTTGTAACATGAGATATATGGAAATATGCTGCGGCTCCGCCCGCGACGCCTACGAAGCCTTCAGCGGAGGAGCCCCCCGCGTGGAGTTGTGCTCGGCCCTCGAGGCCGGCGGGCTCACCCCCTCCGCCGGAACGATTCTGCAGACCCTGAACGACTGCCCCGGAATGGCCGTAAACGTGCTGATAAGGCCCCGCGAGGGGAACTTCGTCTATTCGGAGAAGGAACTGGAAATCATGGAGAAAGACATCTCGTTCTGCGCCAAAGCGGGAGCCCACGGCGTCGTCTTCGGAGTCCTGACACCGGAGGGAGACATCGACGTCGCAGCCTGCAAAAGGCTCCTCGCCGCGGCCGGAGACAGCCTCTCCTGCACATTCCACAGGGCTTTCGATGTCTGCCGCGACCCCTTCGCCGCCCTTGAGACCATCATCTCCCTCGGCTTTGACACCATTCTCACCTCCGGACAGGCCGCAAGCGCCGAAGCGGGGATTTCCCTCCTCCGAAGGCTCGTCGATGCCGCCCGCGGAAGAATCACCATCATGCCGGGTTCAGGAGTCAACCCCGCGAACATCTCCCGTATCGAATCCATGACAGGGGCGCGGGAATTTCACTCCTCCGCCTCCCTGACCGAAGAGCCCGAGCCCGCCTTCACCAATCCCGCCGTGGACTTTGCAGAAAAAAAGCCCCGCCGGCGTACCGACAGGGCCATTGTCCGCAGGCTTACAGGCTCTCCCGAAGAGATTCTTTCCGCCTGACGTTTTATTCCGGGGCGGCCACGCTGACCGCAACGTAAGTAATTGTCTTCAAGGCTACTCCCCTGCGAGGCGCTTTTCCCACTTCCAGGCGGAGGCGAGGGTGTCCTCAATGGAGCGTTCCGCCTTCCAGCCGAGTTCCCGGTTGGCTTTCCCGGGGTCGGCCCAGATGGCGGTCACGTCTCCGGGCCGGCGCGGGGCGATTTTGTAGTTGAGCTTCATGTTGTTGACCTTTTCGAAAGCCTTCACCAGTTCCAGTACCGAAAGGGGACGGCCCGTGCCGATATTATAAATCTCATAGCGAGCTGTCATCTTTCCGGACAGCATCCTTTCGACGGCGCAGACATGGGCCTTCGCAAGGTCCACTATATCAATGAAGTCCCTCTGGCATGTGCCGTCCGGGGTGGGATAGTCGTCGCCGAAAACGGACAGGCACTCACGCTTCCCTATGGCAGTCTGGGTTATGTAAGGGACAAGGTTGTTGGGAACCCCGCGGGGAAGCTCGCCGATAAGGGCGGAAGGATGGGCTCCGATGGGGTTGAAGTATCTCAGGGATATGCCTTTGAGCTCCCCGTAGGCCGCAACGCAGTCGCGAAGGATATCCTCGCAGATGCGCTTGGTGTTGCCATAAGGGGATTCAGCCTCTTTCCTGGGGGCTTCCTCGGTGACGGGAAGCTTGTCGGGCTCGCCGTAAACCGTGGCCGAAGAGGAGAAAAGGATGCAGCCGCCTTTCTTTCGGGCTACGGTGAGGATGTTCATGAAGGACACAAGGTTGTTATGGTAGTATTTCATCGGGTCGGAAACCGACTCGCCCACGGCCTTGAATCCGGCAAAATGGATGGCGGCGTCTATCTTGTAGTCGTCATAGAGTTTTTCCACGGCCTGGAAATCGCAGAAATCCATTTCCACGAAGGGAATGTCCTCCCTCCCGGTTATTTTCTTTACGCCCTCGAAGCAGGTGAGGTCGCAGTTGGACAGATTGTCGGCGACGACCACATCATACCCGGCCTCAATGAGTTCCACAGTGACGTGGCTTCCTATAAATCCGGCTCCGCCGGAGACCAAAACAGTTTTTCCGCTCATCCTTGATGGTTTTTAGATTGACAAATATACCAATTAAATAAGTATTTTTGTTGTCATGAAGAAAATTGTCACTATCATAACGGCCGCCTGCATAGCCCTCGACTGCCTGGGGGCCGGTCCGGTGAAAAACACCCTCCAGCATTGGCTTGACTCCCTCGCGTCTGCAAAACCCCTGTCGGAAGCGGTCTGGGGAGCCTGCGCCATGAGGCAGGACGGACGAATCATCGCATCCAAAGGACGGACGGTGAAAATGATACCCGCCTCCAACCTGAAGCTCATCACCACGGGAGTCGCCATGAAAACCCTCGGGGCGGGGTTCCGTTTCGAAACCTCCCTGGGATACAGCGGGACGCTCGAAGGCGGAGTCCTGGACGGGAACGTATATATCATCGGCGGAGGAGACCCCACCCTCGGGTCGGAGGACACGATTTCCCTGGCAAGGAGCGCCGTGCTAAGGAAGATGAAGGACATGCTCATGGAGGCCGGAATCATCAGGATAAAAGGGCACCTTGTGGGAGACGGACGTTTCTTCGACGGTGAAAGGGAGTCCGGAAGCTGGCTTTACGAGGATATCGGCACCTATTACGGCACCGGAGGGGACGGGCTGGCCTATTACAAGAATACGCAGGATTTCCAGGTGACGGCGGGAAAGGCCGTCGGCGATTCCCTTACAGTGAAGACCGTCTATCCCTTCACCCCCTGGATGGAGTGGTCCATGGCCTGTTCCACGGGAAAAGCCGGGACGGGGGACCTCCTCTACCTCTACACTTCGGAGCTGTCCCCGGTAGGGGAACTAAGGGGGACCTTCGCCGTGGACAGAGCCCCTAAAACCCTGAAATGCAGCAACAAGTATCCGGCCTACACCCTTGCAAACACCCTTGCGGCATATCTTCGCAAGAGCGGAATCGAGGTCGAAGGCGGGCCGGCGGACATCGACTCCAGGGGCAGAATCCGGACAGACCTTCGCTCCGGACGCACGGAAGGGGCGGCCGTCTCTCCCGAAGAACTGACCCTCCTCGGCTCCATACAGTCCCCCTCCCTTTCCAAAATCGCCTCCGTGACCAACAAGGAAAGCGACAACTTCTACGCCGAATCCCTGCTCAGGATGACCGGGAAAAGGATGGAAGGCTCGGCCTCGTACCCTTCCTCCCTCAAGGCCGAGGCGGACATATTCAAACTCTTGAAACTCAACCCCGAAGAAGGGGCCTCCATAGTGGACGGCAGCGGCCTTTCCCGGAAGAACTACATCTCTCCCCTGTTTATGTGCGGCTTCCTGAGGGCAATGCTGTCGGAGCCCTGCTTCCCGGATTACGCCGGCACCCTCGGCCAGCCGGGAACGGTCTATAAGACAAGGCTTCGGGGCGCCACCCTCGAACAGAAAGAGCGGGTGCTGATGAAAAGCGGCTCGATGGACGGAGTGCTATGCTTCAGCGGCTACGTCATTCCCGAAGACGGGAGCAAGGAAGACATCATCTCCTTCTCTTTCATGACAAACAACGCCCCGGGAGCGGCCTGGAAAATCGGCACCCTGATAGATGAATTCCTGCTCGCCCTGCTGGAGCTATAAAGGGCAGGTCGAGACTCTGAAATCCCTGAACTAAAGCCTCTTGTCGGCAAAGGAAAGGAACTGCTGCCAGTCCCAGGCGGTGATGTCGTGCACGCCCGTACGGAGATGATAGGCTACGGTGCCTTCCGCGAGGGGCGTGTCGGCTTTGGGATAACCCTTGAAGAGGATGGCGTCCGAGATGACGTTTCCCTTGTCGCGGGCAGGGCCCAGGGTGACTCCACCGTTGTTTTCATCGGTAACCGCGTAGCCGCTTGCGAGCTTATAGCCGGCGGGAACGGGCTCCGTCAGGGAAAGGTCGGTGACAAGGCCTTTCTTGCCATAGAGGGCATACACGGGAGAGGCCAGACGGCCGGAAAGAAATTCCCCGTGAGGGTCGGCCCAGATGTCATTGGTGGCGCTGGTGATATACACCGGCCTCGGAGCTATGGCGGCGATGAGGAAATGCTGGTCGAAGGGGAGGGTGGATTCGTCATCGGCGTATTTGTCAAATTCAGGGGTGAACCACTGGGGGAAATTCTGGCGGACGGCGGCGTTGGTCTCGCCGATTCCACGGCGGGAAAGGGCAGCCCCGTCGCAGCCGGAACAGCTGGACACGGCCATGGCGAACCTGCTGTCCATGGCGGCGGCCCAAAGGGCAGTCTTGCCAAGGCGGGAATGGCCCAGGACGGCGATTCTTCCCGAATCAAGAGCCTTGTCCGAGACAAGATAATCCATGGCGCAGCTCAGGCC
>CAMOVV010000134.1 GCA_946627685.1 uncultured Bacteroidales bacterium | reverse complement strand
AGCAGGCCATCCTCCTGGGCATTTCTCCCGCCTCCGTCACCAAGGCCCGCCAGCGGCTCAAGGCAAAATTGTTATAATAGAGGGCGTGGCGTCGGAAGCCATTTCCGAACTTGTCCAGGTCTCCGGCATTGACTTCAGTAGCATCCTTGGGGCGGGACATAAACATCTTTGATTTCTGAGTGCATATTATATTGAAAATAATATACTACAGAAAAAGTATATCTGACAAACAAGGAGGCATGAGGATGCTTTGCCTTTTCATCCGGAATCCCTATATTTGTGAAACATAGATTTTTATCCGCTAACAACCATTCTGCAATGAAAAAACTGATAAGGCTTATTCTGGGGCTTGTGGTCCTGTATTTTCTCGTCAAGCTCTGCACAAGCAACATAGGAAGCGTGATACAGCTTCCGGGAGGAACGGAGAGCGCCGGGACCGAGGATTCCGGGGGCTGGCTTACGCCTAAAAACAACGGCAGCGGTGGAGACAAGACCCTGAAAGACATCTCCGAAGACCTTGAGAGAACCCTTGGCATCGGAAAGAAGAAGGAGCGTGGAACCGTCACCGAAGACATAGTCCCTTCCACCTCGTCCGAAGGCTCCCTTACTTTCAAGGGAATACCCATCACAGGCTCCCTCTCATCGTTTGGAAGAGAGCTCGGGAGGGCAGGGTTCCAGGATGCCGGAAACGGCTCATATACAGGAGAATTTGCAGGATACCGGGGTTGCAGGGTGACCCCTGTCGGGAACAATCCCGTCCGGGAGGTAAGGGTGGATTTCCCCGTAATCTCGGACTGGAACACCCTTGAAAAGGCTTACGACGACCTCCAGGCGGACCTTACCCGGAAATACGGCGTGGAGCCGAAAACCTCCAAGGACAGCAACCTCGCCGTTTATGAGCTTCCCGCCGGCACCATTTACCTCGATGCCGACGTGAAGGAGCAGTCCTCCTGGCACGTAATCCTGAAATACTCCAACGTAGTGGTCGGAAGCGTCCCCGCCTCTTCCGGCAGAAACCCTATCGATGACCTGTAAATGAGCAGACTTGTCCTTGGAATAGATTTCGGAACCGATTCCGTACGCTGCGTGGCAGTGGATGCCGTCAGCGGCAAGGAGCTCGCGGCGGCGGCCGAAGAATATCCCCGCTGGAAGGCGCAGCTCTATTGCAACTCCGCCGAAGGAAGGTACCGCCAGCACCCTCTGGACTACATCGAATCCCTGGAAAAATGTATCAGACGCACCCTCGGGGCAGCCGGAGACGTTTCCAAGGAGGTGGAGGGCATCTCTTTCGACACCACAGCCTCAACGCCGGTCCTTACCGACAGGGATGGCACGCCCCTGGCCCTTCTCGAGGAGTACAAGGACAATCCGGACGCGATGTTCATCCTCTGGAAAGACCATACGGCCATTGCGGAAGCGGACAGAATCAACGAGGTCGCCCACAGCCAAGAAACGGACTACACCTCATTCAGCGGGGGGACCTATTCCTGCGAATGGGCATGGGCGAAGATGCTGCACTGCCTGAAGTCTTCTCCCGGGATGAAGAAGGACGCCTGGTCGTGGGTGGAGCACGGCGACTGGATTGCGGCCCTGCTGACCGGGAACACCCGCCCCGAGGCCATGGCAAGGAGCCGCTGTCTGGCCGGGCACAAGGCGATGTGGAACGAAAAATGGGGAGGCCTCCCGCCGGAAGGGTTCTTCCATGAGGTCGATCCGCTGCTGGACATCTTCAGCGGCAGGCTCTTCAAGGATACCGTCACCTGCGACAAGGGAGCGGGGCGGCTGTCGGGGGAATGGGCGGAAAGGCTCGGTCTGCCGGAAGGCATCGCCGTGGGGGTCGGAGCCATCGACTGCCACGTCGGAGCCGTCGGGGCGGGCATCACGCCTGGGACCATCGTGAAGGTGATGGGGACTTCCACCTGCGATATCGCCATCGGCACCTGTGAGGAAGTGGGAGACAGGCTGATAAAGGGCATCTGCGGCCAGGTGGACGGCTCGGTGGTGCCCGGAAAGATAGGTTTCGAGGCAGGGCAGGCGGCCTTCGGCGACATTTACGCCTGGTTCTCTCGGTTCACCGGAAAAAGCATACAGGAGCTTACCGAGCAGGCCCAGGAGCTGCCGCTTGCAGAGGACGCCCCGCTCTCGCTGGACTGGATGAACGGAAGACGCACCCCGGACGCCGACCCGAGGGTGAAGGGGCTCATTTCCGGCCTCACCCTCGGCACAACTCCGGCAATGGTGTTCCGGTCTCTCGTGGAAGCGACAGCCTTCGGGTCCAGGGCCATCAGCGAGAGATTCGTCAGTGAAGGGATTCCGGTCAGGGAGATAATCGCCGTGGGAGGAATATCCCGGAAATCACCGTACGTCATGCAGGTAATGGCAGATGTCCTCGGGACTCCCATCAAAGTATTGGAATCCGACAACGCCTGCGCCCTCGGAGCGGCCATGTTCGCTTCGGTCGTGGCAGGGAGTCATCCCGACGTGGAGACCGCCCAGCGGCACATGCCCCCGGGCTTCTGCGCCACATACACGCCTGATTCCGCCCGCCACGCATTCTACGACGCGCGCTACGCAAGATACAGGGCCCTGGCGAAAGCCGGACAGGTATAACCGTTTTTTCCTACTTGAAACTCCACCTGTCGGTGCGGAACGGACTGGCGGGCAAACCTGCGCCGTTGACAAGGTTGCACACGGGATTGTTTGCCCAGGCGTAACGCACTGATACAGGGTTATCCACCTCCTTGCAGGAGACAAAGACGCCGTTGCCGTCAATCACGGCCTCCGCCTTGTGGAAGACCTTGTCCGGACCGGCGATATAGAAGCCTTCCACCTTTCCTCCGTCCACGGTGGAAAGGCCTTCGGCATGGGTAAACTCCACCCTTATTCCCCCGTTGAGTATCTTGTAGCCGGAATAGAGGGGGCCGCTGTATTCGACGCTCTTTCCGTATGTGTTTGCAAGGGCGTTGAGGGCGAGCCTCCTTCCGACTTCCGCCTTGTTCTTCGGATGGATGTCATTTGCCTCGCCCACATCGATGAGCACGGCCATTCCAGTACCTTCCACCGAGAGGGATTCCAGCTGGGCTTCCCTGAGCTCCGCCCACTCCGAACGCTCGGGGCCGGTCTGCTTGTCCATGTAATTGGCAATCTGGGCATAATAGAACGGGAAATCATAGCCCCAGGTCTGCCTCCAGTCGCGAATCATGGCAGGCATGAGAATCTTGTAGTCCTCGGCGGCAGAGGAATTGGATTCTCCCTGATACCATATAGCTCCGCGGATGCAAAGGTCCCTGATGGGATAAATCATCGCATTGTAAAGGCCTGTGGGGTTGTTTACGTCTCCTTCTCCGTTCACGGGGAACACGGGAGCCACGCTGTGGTCTATCGTTTCCTTGCAGAGCCATTTTCCGGAAAGGGGAATGTACTCCTCGTCAGACAGGCACAGACGGAGAATGTCGTCTCCGCCGAGTATTCCGGAGAGTCCTCCGGTGTCCTCGACCCTGACGGCTATCGTGTTGAGCCCGGGCTTCACGAGCTTTCCGGGGACGGTATAGCTGCTCAGCCTCGTGCAGAGCTCCGTGTGCCCTATCCACTCTCCGTTGAAATACGTGCAGTCATTGTCATCCACGGCTCCGATCTTGAGCGTCAGGTCTTTGCCGGCCCAGGACGCCGGGATTTCCACATCCTTCCTCATCCAGAAGAATCCGTGCATCCCGGGGATACCCTGCATCTGAAGGAATCCGGGAACGGTCCCTTCAATCCAACCGCTGACATCGGCTCCGGGAAGTCCCCACGCCAGTTTGCCGTCCTTGAATGCAGGGTCCAGCCCGGTCATCTTCCTCTCCCACGCCACCACATTCTCCTCGAAGGCTTTACGCATCTCCTCCTTATCCTCGGGAAGGGAGGCCAGAATGTCAAGGGCTTCCTTATAGCGGTCTATCTTGCCAAGGGTCGAAGGGCTCGTCCAGGACTCTATGAGAGTGCCTCCCCAGCAGCTTTCCACGAGTCCGACCGGGATTCCGAGGGTCTCGTTAAGCTTCTTTCCGAAATAAAACGCCGCGGCGGAGAAAGGGGACAGGGACTCGGGGGAACAAGTCTCCCAGCCACCAGAACCCTCGAAAACGATGTTCTCCTGCGGCCTCGGGGCCGTCGTCTTGACGGCTCTCAAAAGACGGATTCCCGTGAACGAAGCCGCCGCAGCTATGTCGGCGTCTCCTCCGATGACCTTGTCCTGCATGCTCATTTCCATGTTGGACTGGCCGCCGCAGAGCCAGACTTCTCCGCAGAGGATGTTACTGAGGGTCAGGGGCTCGCCGCCGTCGCTGACGGTGAGGACGAAGGGGCGGGCGTGTTCAGCAGACCCCGCCAGTTCCCCTTTTCGTCGGCCGTGGTCTTCAGGGTTTTCCCGGACCAGGACGCCTTGACGGTGACTTTTGCCCCGGCATCGGCCGTTCCGAAGAATTTGACGGACGACGAATGTTGGAGGACCATGTTGTCGCTGAAATACGGAGGCAGGCCGACTTTTGCGGCAAGGCTCAGCGGAGCCAGGATTAAAGCAGCCAGAACGGCTTTTCTGATGTTCATAGTATCTTGTTTTTAGTTTTCCCAATCTTCGACAGGCTC
>CAMOVV010000133.1 GCA_946627685.1 uncultured Bacteroidales bacterium | reverse complement strand
CATGCGCGGATATGCCGATTCCCAGCAAACACGCGACAAAATATATGTATTTCATCGTCAATACGTTTTCTGTCAATAATGTACGTGGCCGGAGAGGCCGGCCTTCCGGAGGGGGACTGTATTAACAGGAAACGGCGGGCGGGGCCCTTGTGGAATGAAAGCTATGATGGGCGTTTATGACGCAGGAGGAGGGAGTGAAGACTCCTTCAGCGCTTCTTTCGGAAAACGGGAGGCAGGTGACTTCGTCAGAGGAGAGCCAGGGAGTCGCAAGCATCTGGCAGACAAGGCAGAAGTCTATGCCGTGGGCCCCGGTGAGGTGCTTGTGCGGGACGTCTCCGGTACACTCGGTACAGTCAGCTTCGGAGTATTCCTCGTGGTGATGGAAGGCCGGCAGAAGAATAGTCGGCAATATGATTGCCAACAGAAGTTTCGCGAATATAAGCCGTCTTTTCTCCATCGGCTGCAAATATACCTTGTTTTGCTTGAAATACAAAACTTTACGTTTTCCGGTATGAGTAGGGGAGACAGGGAAAAAAGAAAAAGGGGATGACCTCAATGATTCTTCACTTCGTTCAGAATGACAGTTTCATGTCATTCTGAGGCAGGTTTACATGCCGAAGAATCTTTTAGTCATCCCCCTTCGGGATTGTCTTTTGGAGAGCTGTCGCTACTTCTCCAGGTGGGTCACGGAATCCGAAATCTCTTCGGCACAGAAGCCTCCGTCAGTGATGGCGGTAGCCGCGAAGACGGTCACGTTCATATCCTTGGGAAGGACAAGGGTGCCGGCGGTTGCGGGAACGTATTCCATGAACATGTAGGTCAGTTCGTACGGTTCGTTGCGCTTGGAAGCGTCGTGACGGTGGGAACCGACATAGGCGACGTCACCTTCTTTCAGGAAGGCCTCGTAGGGGGCCCAGTTGCCGCCTCCGAAGAATCCGGTCCAATAGGGGATGTTGACGGTGGTGGATTTTCCTGCCTTGAATTCGGCCTTGGAGCCGTTCTCGTCGGTGGATGCCACAAGCAGGTAAACTCCCTTGGTGCCGGCGGGAAGGGTGATTTCCTGGCCGTTGCAGAAGAGGGCGTTGTCCAGGTCGGCCTCTCCTACGCTGAAGGGAACTCCCTTATAGACGATTTCCTCGGGAATCTGCTCGAAGGCATAGGAGCGTCCTGCCATGTCCATGCGGCCGAAGGCGCTGAAGGCGTCGGAGCTGAGGGCCGTCTTGTTGAAGGGCAGTTCGACCTTCTTGTAAGAGGGAGCGGCAGCCTTGGCTGAAGGAGCCTGGAGGCGTACGCGGAAAGTCTTGGGAGCGAAGCGGGTGAGCTCGACGTTGAGGGTGCTTCCGGAGACGGAGGCGGCGCCGATTCTCTCCTCGATTCCGTTGGTCTCCTCGGCGGAGATGACGGGAGCGGCGAAGCGGATACCTCCCTTGGCATCCTTGCCGGAAAGCTCATAAACCCTGACGATGATACCGTCTCCGTCCTCGGCCTTCTTGACGGCTTTCACGCGGATGGAGCCGTTGGTGGTGGAGAGAAGGGAGAAGGACTTGCCCATGGAACCGGCGTGCTTGTCGGTAACGTAGGCGGACTTCCTCTGGTTGAGGATGTCGGCGGCAGTGGTGGCGGCAGCTCCGTCGAGGGCGCCGGGATGGCCTATGATGGAGTATGTGAACTCGTGGGGAGCGATGTCGAGGGTCTTTTCATTGCCGTAGCCGCGGTCTGCGGTGGGGGTGTGGATAAGGGTGAGGCGGAGGGTGTTGTCCTCAGGCTTGTCCCAACCGTAACGGCTGTCGTTGGTGATGGTTACGCCATAGCTGCCGTCAGCTGCGGTGAGGTCGGCCCATTCCTGTGCGGGAACCTCATAGGCGGTGATGGTGTTGTTGCCCCTCATGACGTGGCCGAGGCCGAGGTCGTAGGCTGCTTCCTTGTTGGAGAAGGAGAAGGGGAAGGCTGCCTTGAGAAGGGTGCGGCGGGACTTCCAGTCAACGTTGTTGAGAATGTCGATGCGGTCGTCGCAGGCTCCGTCATAGAGGATGATTCTCTGGGTGAAGACGGACTCTTCGTAGCGGCGGTCGACGCGGAGGACGGCAGCGAGGGGGCCGGTGGATTCGACGCTGACTTTTACGTCTTCGTCAACCTTGAGGGGGTCCTTGTCGATGACGCTCTTGAGGATTTCCCAGGAAGGCCAGGCGTCGGAGGTGTTCTCGTCGAAAATCTGCAGTCCGAAGGACTTGCCGGACGCTACGAGTTCCTTGCCGACCCTCTTGTCGATGAGGGAGCTGATATCTCCGTCAGAGCCGACGGTGACTTTGTAGATGGAGTTCTCGATGGTGTTGCCGGAAGCCTTGAGGGAGGATTTCCCGGCCCCGGAGGCCTTGGCGAACCTGAAGTCATACACGGAAAGGCTCACGGAAGGGTCGCTGGCTGCGAAAATGAGCTTCGCCTTGCCGCCTTCGTTGCAGAGAATCTGGGATTTCACCCTCTTTCCGTCGGGCCCGAAGACCTGTACGTCGTTGTAGGGGGCGGGAATCTCGATATCGACGGTGACGATGTCCTTGTTGTCAGCCGATACGGGGTTGAAAACGACGACGGGGGTACCCTTGGTCCTGGTGTCCATCAGGGAGGAGAAACCGCCGGCGGATGCCTCCATCACGTTGGCGAACTGGTTCTGGGAAAGCATCTGGTCATTCCAGGTGAAGGTGTAGGCCTCGGTGATGCAGGTTCCGGGGAGGTCATCGTGGAACTGATGCCAGATGAAGCGCTTGTAGGCGTCGTTGATGCTGTATTTGGGATAGGGGACGGCTCCGGCCCAGTCAGCCATGACGGCTCCGGCCTCGGCCGCGTAACCGAGCTGCTCGGCGCGGCGGTTGAGCTTCTTGGTGTCGCTGTTTGCGGTATAGACGCCGCTGCCGTGAACATCCATGAGGAGTTCACCGTCGAAAGTCGGGAGAACATTCTTGTCGAGAAGGTCCTTGTGGTCGATGAAAATGTCGGCCACGGAAGCGAATTTCAGCTTGTAGCTGTCGGAACCGGCCTTGATGCTCTCGTCAATCCATTTGACGGCAGAGGGAGCGGGAGAGCCTCCGCGGTCTCCTGCGCCCCTGGATGACCTTGTGCCGTAGTAGCGCATGGCGGCGCCGTTGGCGGAAGCCGCGACCCTCTGCTTGAGGTCGTCGTCATCGTTGATCATCTTGTTGGGATTGTAGTTGTAGGCTCCGCCGTTCAGGAAGGCAAGAATCCTCGCTCCGTCGATTCCCTGCCATACACCGAACTCGAAGGGCCATTTCTTTCCGCCCTCATAGAAGGGGTTGGTCCTCCACTGGAGCTTCTGGGTATGGAAAGCGTACATGCCGCAGTGGGCCGCGACGGAAGGGAGGGTGTATCCGAATCCGAAGCAGTCGGGAAGCATGATGTCGATGGATTTCACGCCGAACTCGTTCTTGTAGAACTCCTCTCCGAGGAGGATATTGCGGATGTTGGACTCCACGGAAGGCACGTTGTAGTCGTTGGCGTCCCAGCCTCCGGAAGTGTACCAGCGTCCCTCCTTTACGTATTTTTTGACTTTCTCGAACTCGGCGGGATAGTACTCCTTGAACCACTCGTATTTGACGGCTCCCTCGAAGGAGAACTTGTAGTCGGGGTATGCTTCCATCAGGGCGATGTTCTGCAGGAGGGTGTTGGGGAGATATTCCCCGATGACCTGCTGCACGGTCCACCGCCACTGGGTGTCAAGATGGGCGTTGGAGGCCATGTACACGGTCTTCTCCTTTTCCTGGGCGGTCAGGCTCAGGGCGAGGACGAAGGCGGCGGAAATGGTAAACAATGTCTTTTTCATGAAATTGTCCATTAAGTTGTTTATTGTACTGTAATTGAATTCAGAAGATCAAGCTTGCCGTCGGCTATGAGCTTGAGGATGAGCTCTCCGAAGAGGGTGTTCTGCCAGGCGAACCATTCGCGGGTGAACTTCGAAGGGTCGTCTTTGTTGAAGGACTCGTGCATGAAGCCGGTGCCGGCGTCGGTTTTGAGAAGGGTCTCGATGCACCACTTGATTTCGGCATCAGCCTCGGGATCCTCGACGGGGCCGTTCATGCGGCCTCCGGGACGTCCGGGGAAGAAGCGGGAACGGCCGCCTGCGGTGAAAGCCTTCATCATGATGCTCATGGGCCAAATCATATCCTTTCCGATATGGGGGCCACCGATGCCTTCAGCCGCGGTGCCCTTATAGAAATAGGGATTGTCTTCGCTCCAGACGAAGCGGCGGGTGTTCTGGTAAACCTGGTCCCTCGGGGTGACGTCTCCGAGGTATGCCATGGCAAGGAGGCTGGGAACGTTGGCGTCGTCCATCATCAGGGCGTTGCCGTAGCCGTCCACCTCGAATGCGTAGATGCGTCCGTATTTGGGATGCTCCACAACGGCGTACTCTTCGAGGGCCTGGGCGACCTCGTCGGCAAGGACGCGGCACTCGCGGGCGAGCTTCCTGTTGCCGTTGACGGTCTCAAGAATCTCGGCGGCCTTCCTCAGGGAAGTGACTGCGAAGAAATTGGAGGGAATCAGGAATTCAAACACGGTGGCGTCGTCGGAGGGCCTGAACGCGGAGGCGATGAGGCCGACGGGACGGACGGGG
>CAMOVV010000132.1 GCA_946627685.1 uncultured Bacteroidales bacterium | reverse complement strand
CCGCTGCCTCCGAGAAGTTCCTTGAATATCATGAGGTGCCCGCTGCTGCTGACCGGAAGAAACTCCGTCAGTCCCTGCACTATTCCCAAAAGCAAAGCCTGCCACCACTCCATCACTTGTCCTCCTCTTTTTTATCCTTGTCCTTCACGACATTCATTATCGCCACCACCACGATGACCACCCCGCAGAGAATCACTATCGGGGCGGCGGTGAGCCTGCGGAAGTCGAACATGGCATAGTTGAACACCTGGGGGTCGTCGCTCCCCCCGCCAATCATGAGTATGTAGCCCGCAATCATGACCAAAACTCCTATTACCATGAGTTTCAGTTCTTTGCGGTTTGTTGCCATTCCTTTATCCATATCAGTTAAATTTCTTTTCAAGCGTAAAGTTCATCCTTGGACAGCCTCACCAGCCTGTTCACGACAAAATACGTGCTGCACATGCAAATTACGAGCCCGGCCGCCACGACGATGCCAAGGACCAGAAGCAGCGGTTTCAAGGTGAAGACCTCGAAAAGCTTGGCGAACTCGTTGCGCAGGAAGAACAGGATTCCGACGAGCATGATGATGGCCACGAAGGCGGAAATAAGGCCCTGGAAGAAGGCCTGCAGCATGAACGGAGCCCGGATAAACCCTCTGGTGGCGCCTACGAGCTGCATGGTGTGAATCGTGAACCGGCGGGCGAACACGTTGAGGCGGACGGTGTTGTTGATGAGCACGAAGGAGATGAACAGAAGAAGGAGGATGAAAACCCCGAGGACGAGGGAAATTTTGCTAAGGTTGGCGTTCAGGGCGTTCACCAGGTTCTGCTGCCAGCTCACCTCCTCCACTTCGGGAAAGGCTGAAATCTCCTTTGACACAACCTCCAGGCTGTCCTGGGACAGGTATTCGGCATTGAGCGTGGCCGTGAGGGACACCGGCACGGGAGAGGAGCCGAACACGGAAAGGAAGTCTTCCCCGAGCAGGTCGGACATCTCCCTTATGCCCTGTTCGCGGGAAATGATTTCCGTGGACTTTATGAACCTCATCGAATCCAGGGAGGATTTCAGGGCGGCGGCCCGGTCTTCGGAAGCTTCCTGTTTCAGGATTACCGACACCTGCATGTTTTCCTTGAAATAGTCGGAAACGCTGCGGGCGTTGACCAGCAGCAGGGCGGCTATACCCACAAGGAGCAGCACCAGGCTGATGCTGATGACTGTTGACAGATAGGAATTAGCAAGTCTCCTTCGAATGAGTTTATTCTCTCCTTTAGCCATGACACGGACTATCCCAAATTCGCTTCAAAGATACTAAAATATGGAAATATGAAAAATTTTAATTATATTTGTGTGAATTTTCGCAACGGAACCAGCAATGCCCGAGCATGTAAAGAAAGTCCTGTTCGTCAGCTCCGAGATTTATCCCTATCTCCCGGAGAGCGAAGTATCGTCCGTCGGGCGGTATCTTCCTCAGGGAATGCAGGAAAGGAAGAAGGAAATCCGCTCGTTCATGCCCCGCTACGGCTGCGTGAATGAAAGGAAAAACCAGCTCCACGAGGTCATCCGCCTTTCCGGAATGAACATCATCATCGGGGATGCCGACAGGCCGCTGGTGATAAAAGTCGCCTCCATTCCTTCAGCAAGGATGCAGGTTTACTTCATCGACAACGAAGATTACTTCAAGCGCAAGCAGCTTTACAAGACCGAAGAGGGAGAGTATTTCCCCGACAATGCGGAAAGGGCGGCCTTCTTCGCCCGCGGAGTCCTCGAGTCGGTGAAAAAGCTGCGCTGGTCCGCCGACATCATCCACTGCCACGGATGGATGGCCGGCCTCGTGCCCCTCTATCTCAAGAAAGCCTACATTCAGGACCCTATTTTCTCGAATGCGAAACTCGTGACCTCCTTCTACGGGGACACCCCTGACCAGAAGTTCAGCGGAGATCTCTCCAAGACCCTTCTCTACGGCGGCGTCAAGCCCGCGGACCTGGAAGATTTGAAAGACGCGGATGGCATAAAACTTGCGGAATTGGCCGCACGGTATTCCGATGGAATCATCATGGCTTCGGAAGCTGTCGAGCCGGCGATTGCCGAGTTCTGCGCTTCCAGCGGCAAGAAGGTTCTGCCATACGACGACAAGGCCATGAAGGACGGTTCCTACATCGACGAGTACAGCAGTTTTTACGACCTCTTACAGGAATGAAGCTAAATAAAGCACTTTTTATCGCGTTTGCAGCCCTTGCAGGCTGCATTTCGTGCGTAAATACCAACGACAGGCTCGGAGAAGATTTCCTTCCCGGCGACAGCCAGTACAACCTCTATTCATCCGAAATAGACATCCCTGAGATTTGGATGAAAAAAGTTGATTCCCTTTCGGGATATTCCAACGACAAAATCGTCCTCGGCGCCATCCGTGACGAGAGGTTCGGCCTTTCCACAAGGGGCTGCGTCCTCACCCTCGTTCCCGCCGTCCTCGACTTCGACATGGGTTCGAATCCCGAGTATCTCGGCTTCCACTTCTCCGCCGTGGCGGACACGACTTCCGTCGCCACAGCGGACCAGCAGAACATCATCCAGAGCATCAACGTGTACGAGCTCACCAAACCCATGTCCTACAAGGACTACTCCGCAAGGAGCAAGGTGAATTACGACGACTCCCGCAAGGTTGCCATGGGCAGTCCCGTGTACAACGGCAAAGACTCCCTCTCCTTCGATTTCACCGAAGAGTACGGGAAAAAATACATGAACATCCTCAAAAGCGACCTCGACTCCCTCGGTGCCTACCTCAATAAATTCCCGGGAATCTATATCACCACCGACGAACCCCACGGAAACGGCGGCAGAATCAACAAATTCGACCTGAAGGCCATCACCGTCAGCTCCAGTTCCTACTATTCCTCCTCCTCCGTGACCTGGAACGGGAACCTCGCGGAGCTCAAATTCAGGAGCACCTACAAGGGCGTGAGAAAAGACACCTCACTGCTTTTCTACTTCTCCCCTTCGTCCCTTTACAACCTCGATTCCCTGGCCAACAACAAGGTATCTTCCCTCAACGACATCACCCAGTACGCGTTCAATACATCCACCCACGAGTCCGACGCCATGGAAGGCCAGGCCACAGACAAGATTTATGTAGAGGGAGGCACGGGCATCAAACCCATGATTCCGGCCGCGGCGCTCAGGGCTGCCATGAGGGAGGAAATCTCAAAGTACGGGAACCCGGACGAGGCCATCATCACCAAGGCCACCGTCCACCTGCCCTTCATCTTCCCCGAGGACTACAAGACCATGTTCCTGTACCCCAAGTATCTGAGCCCCACCGCAAAACTGAAGGAGGACAAGAACGTGGCCTTCGCATCGCTCGCCGACGCCAACATCGGCACCGAGAACCAGGGGGCTATCAACCGGTCCCTCCTCAAATACTCGCCGGACATTTCCCTCCACGCCCAGCAGCTCATCCGCAAAAAGGAAGACGACAAGGACCTTTCCAACTACGACATCTGGTTCCTCATCATGGACGAGGAGGTGACTGTCAACAACACCAGCAACGAGATGAGCGACTACTACAACCAGCTCGCCTACTACAGCTACTATAACAACCTCTACGGCGGCGGGTACGGCGGGTACGGCGGATACGGCGGCTATGGCGGCTATGGCGGCTATGGTTACGGCGGCGGATACGGATACAACAACTACATGTATCTGGCAATGATGATGAACGCCGGAAGCTCTTCCTCCACCCCCACCACTACGACCGTCCTGGACAAGGACGACTACTACAACGCCGTCCTCTGCGGCCCCGAAGCCGAGGAAAACAGGCCGACGATTTCCTTCTCCTTCGCCATCCCCAAGGAATAGAATAATACCGAATGAAAATAAAGAAAGCCCGGAGGATATCCTTCGGGCTTTTGTTGTCTTTTCAGATGGAGAATTACTTCTCGGCGAGTTTGGCCTGAACCTTTGCGATGGCGTCACCGACGGTGGCGATGGTGCTGGTCTCCTCATCGGGAATCTTGATTCCGAACACGCGCTCGAACTCCATGAGAAGCTCTACGGTGTCAAGGGAATCTGCTCCGAGGTCATTAGTGAAATTCGCGGTCTCGGTAACTTCAGACTCTTCAACACCGAGCTTGTCAACGATTATCGCCTTGACCTGTTTTACAATTTCTTCTGCAGTCATGATTGTAAAAATTAAAGTTTATGTTTTTAATATACGTTTCAACACGAATGTCACGCAAAGTAAGTAAAAAAATCCGAGATATGAAACATTTAGGGCAAAAACTATCACTTCAGCAACATCCCGATTTGTGGGGAATTTGCTGTGACTTGCTGAGTTTCAGCCATATACGCAGTCCGTTGAGAGAATTGAGGAAATAGAATATATATTTGACCAGCATCACGGCCGTGTAGCCGCTCGCTTCCGGACTCAAAAGGCGGTTGGTCCACAGCAGGATAGACACGATGTTCACAAGTATCCACAGGTACCACTGCTCCGTAAATGCAAGGGAGAGAAGGACTTGGCCGAGGATGTTCAGGACGACGAGGGCCGCGTCAAGGAAAATTTTGGCCATGTCTATTTCTTCGATTCGTCCGGAGCGCAGCTGGGCAAGGTCGATGGCATAGAGAATGCCTATGGCGGCGGCAGTACCGATGACGAA
>CAMOVV010000131.1 GCA_946627685.1 uncultured Bacteroidales bacterium | reverse complement strand
CGAGCAGGTGTTGGCCATTATGAGGTCTGCCTGTCCGATTTCCACGGTCCTCTCGTATCCTTCCTTTTCGAGAATCGAGAACACCACCTCGGAGTCGGCCACGTTCATCTGGCAGCCGTAAGTCTCTATATATACTTTCTTTCCCATAGTCCAGAAAATCAAATTCCGCTTTGTCCGCGGGACGCGCATCGCAAAAGGCCCGCGAGGGGCAAAGATAGGACTTTTGAATGGAAATCGAATTTTTTCTATATTTGCACTGATGAAAAGAATCGTATCCGGACTGGTTTTCCTCGCGCTCTGCTTCCTGCTGGCCGCAGGGTGTTCGAAGGTTGACGACATAAAGATAAACTCCGTCGGGGTCGAATCCTTCACTCCCAGGGGTCTGAGGGCGGCAAAGGCCGTCCTTGCCCTTGAAATAGACAACCCCGCCTTCTCTTTCGGGATCCGTGGCGTGGACGGGGTGATAAAGTACAAGGGGGAGGATGTCGTCTATTTCAAGTCGGACGGGCTGGACGTCGTGAAAAAGAGCGTAAGGGTTTACGACCTGCCCTGCGAGGCCTCCCTTGCCGAGGGCGTCTCCATCACCAGGCTCATAGGCCTGGCGGGAGGGTCGGCAGCCGACTTTACGGCAGACATAAATGCCCGGGTCCTTTTGAAGAAAAAATTGGGTAAGACACTTAAATTCAAAGATTTGAAATTAGAGGAGCTGATGAAGGGAGATGAGGGGACGGCTCCACGGAACAAATAGATATGAGAAAGCTGATTTTCACCATAATCGCCCTCGGGGCGGCGTTCGCCACGGCCAAGGCCCAGGATGTCGTCGTCCCTGCCGGCTACAGCCTTGTCGATTCCCTTGTTTACAAGCCGGCCGCGACCCAGGACTCCACCCTTTTCGGGAAAGACATTTTTTCCGTTCTCCCCAAAAAATCCAAGGGGGACAAGGCCGATGTGAACGTCCATCAGTCCCAGGCTATCCGGACCGCGATGCTCAAGACCGTCGCGAACAATTCCTCCCGCACCATGACCGGCTACCGCGTGAGGATTTTCTTCGATAACAAGCAGAACTCCCGCGGAGCCTCCGAGGCCGCCGCCGGAAGATTCAAGGGGATGTATCCCGGCATGGCCGTGTACCGCACATATTCGAACCCCTTCTTCAAGGTGACGGTCGGGGACTTCCGCACGAGGAGCGAGGCTCTCCGCCTTTTGAATGCGATAAAATATGAGTTCCCCTCCTCTTTCGTGGTGAGGGAGAAAATCAATTATCCCGCCGCGGACAGGAAACATTCCGTCGTGGCCGACACCGTCCTCGTCCTGAGGCCTGCGGAGCAAAAGAAGTAGCCTTATGCTCAAGCAGGGACTGGAACTCAAGCAGACTCAGAAGCTTTCCCCGCTTCAGATACAGACCATCAAGCTCATCGAGCTGCCCATACAGGAGTTGGAGCAGCGCATCAAGGACGAGCTTGAGGACAATCCCGTGCTTGACGAGCCCCAGCCTTCCGAAAGGGATGACGACGAGCCCAAGGACATCTCCCTCGATGAAATCGGCGATGACGACTCCATCCCGGCCTACCGCCTGAAAGTCAACAACTACGGCAAGGACGAGAGGCCCCAGTACAACACCTTCTCCGTCAGGGAGAGCTTTACGCAGAGCCTTTTGAACCAGCTCGGTTTCAGGAGCCTTTCCAGGCACGAGTACGCCGTGGCGGCCTTCATCATCGGGAGCCTGGATAATGACGGATACCTTCGCCGCGACATAGACTCTCTCGTGGACGACCTTGACTTCCGCGCCAATATCAAGACCGATGCCGCCGAAGTGGAAAGGATGCTCGGGATTATCCAGGAGTTCGACCCCGTCGGCGTGGGAGCGAGGGACCTCAGGGAATGTCTTCTGCTCCAGCTGAAAGCGGAAAGGCAGACTCCGGAAGTGGTGAATGCGCGCACGCTCCTGTCCGACTATTTCCAGGATTTCTCCAACAAGCATTTCCAGAAAATCATGACCCGGATGGGAATAGGGGAGGAGGAGCTGAAGGCGGCCACAGCGAGGATTCTCAAGCTCAACCCCCATCCCGGCGGACAGGTGGACGATTCATACAGCGACCAGGCCCAGCAGATTGTGCCGGATTTCGTGCTGACTATTGAAAACGGGGAGATGATGCTGACCATGCCCCGGTTCAACATTCCTGAAATCAAGGTGAACAGGAAATATGCCGGCATCCTCAACGACACCACCAGCTCTTCGCCCAGGGCGCAGCGCGAGGCGGCCTCTTTCGTGAAGCAGAAGCTCGACTCCGCGAAATGGTTCGTAGAGGCGCTGAAGCAGAGGCACAACACGCTGAGAAGCACCATGCAGGCCATCATCGACTACCAGCATGATTATTTCCTGGACGGGGATGAGGCCAACCTCCGTCCCATGGTCCTGAAGGATATAGCCGAAAAGACCGGCTTTGACATCTCCACTATTTCCCGCGTGGTCAATTCCAAATACATAGAGACCCATTTCGGCATTTATCCGCTGAAGTATTTCTTCTCGGAAGGGCTCGAAAACGAAGATGGGGAAGAGGTGTCCACCAGGGAGCTGAAGAAGGCCCTGCGGGAGTGCGTGGATGCCGAGGACAAACACAAGCCCCTGACGGATGACCAGCTGGTCGTCGAGATGAACAAGAGGGGATACAAGGTGGCCCGCCGCACCATCGCGAAGTATCGCGAGCAGCTGGATATTCCGAAGGCCAGACTCAGAAAGGAATTGTAGTATTATTGCTTGGCGCCGTAGGCCAGGTCTCCTGCGTCTCCCAGCCCGGGGACGATGTAGGAGCGGCTTGTCAGTTCCTCGTCGATTGCGCAGGTCCAGAGCGTGGTCTCCTTGGGAAGCCTTTTCTGCAGATATTCAATTGCATACACGCTCGAAATGGGGCAGACGAAGTGGGTGTAGGCTGGAGTTCCCCCCTGGTCCTGCAGCCTGTACCACGCGATTTCCATGGAGGCTCCGGTGGCTATCATGGTGTCGGACAGGATGAGGGTCTTTCCGGAAATGTCGGGGCAGGTGCAGTATTCGATGCTGATATGGTAGTCATCGCCCTTGTCGTATTTGCGGTAGGCGGCGATGAAGGCGCTTTCCGCCTCGTCGAAAACGTCGAGGATGCCTTGGTGGAGGGGGATTCCGGCCCTGAGGATGGTTGCGGCGATAACCTTGGTGTCAAGGGTGGGGACCGTCGCGGTACCGAGGGGGGTCACGACGTCTTTGTCGCTGTATTCCAGTGTCTTGCTGATTTCATACGCGAAGATGGTGCCGAGTCTTTTAAGATTCGTGCGGAAACGCATGGGGTCTTTCTGGACCTTGATGTCGCGCATCTGCGCCATGAAGGCATTGGCGATGGAACTGCTCTCTCCGAGGTTGATGACTTTCATGATTGCGTGATTATATCCGAAAAACAAATATAATCTTTTATTTCATAAAACCGAAATCAATCCGGAAAAACCCGAAGAGAGCCGTGTCGATTCGCCGGAACCTGCGTTTTGCGTCAAAGGGCGGTTTCCTGTCGCCTGCCTGCCTTAAGTCCTTCACCGACGGTCTCGTCGGCAAAACTGTAGAACCGGCTGTCAGTGATTATTACATGGTCCGTAAGACTGATTGAAAAGGTCGAGAGGGCGTTTCGCAGGGTGCCCGTAAGCACCATGTCGGCGGGGCCGGGACGGGGATTGCCGGAAGGGTGGTTGTGGATGAGGATCACCGCCGCGGCATGTTTGTCAAGTGCGTGACGGACTATGACCTTGCAGTCCACGGTGGTGCTGTCGAGGCCTCCGACGCTTATTTTCTCCTTGTCAATCAGGCGGTTGGACTTGTTGAGGTAAAGCACCCAGGCGTGCTCTTCCTTCAGTCCCAGGGCTTCCGGAATCATGAGGTCGAAAACCTTCCCCGCGCTGTTGATTGTTGTGTGTCCCGAATCTTTGACTTCCAGGACATACCGTTTCCCGAGCTCCAGGGCGGCTGCGAGGGTGGCGGCCTTGCCGGTCCCTATCCCGCAGATGCCGCGGAGCCTGTCGGGGGTGAAGCCGGCCAGCCCTCTGAGCGACCCTCCCGCCTCCGCCAGGAGCGAGGAGCTTATTTCCAGAACGTTGTGTTCCTTTGTGCCGGTGCGCAGCAGGATTGCGAGAAGTTCGGAGTTTGATAGTGACGGGGCTCCGCTGCGGAGCATTTTCTCCCGGGGCCTGTCTTCCAGGCACAGTTCTTTAATTTTCATGTTCTTCAAAGTTTAAGTTGTTTCCTGCAAGATAGCGAATTTTCGGCTTACCTGCAACCCCGTGCGGTAATCCGTAAACTAAAAAGGGCTGACCGATAAGATTCTTCACTTCTCCCTTCGTGGGGCTCAAGGCAAGTTTCAGAATGACGGTGTGATGTCATTCTGAGGCAGGTTCACCTGCCGAAGAATCTGTTTTTCAGTCAGTCCCTTTTCAGATGTGTCGTCAGCCGGCTATTCCTGGATGAAGGCTACGATTTCGCCCTTGGCGACCTTTTCGCCCTGTTTGCCGGTCACTGCGACCACCCTTCCCGTGACGGCGGGGACAATCTCCTCCATGCCGTACCAGGTCTGGACATAGCCCATGGGCTCTCCCGCCTTCACCGCGGTGCCCGCGATGGGGGTCGCGCTGTC
>CAMOVV010000130.1 GCA_946627685.1 uncultured Bacteroidales bacterium | reverse complement strand
ACCCTCGACAAAAGGAACAGGGCGGGGAAGAAAGTCACCCTTGTCAGCGGTTTTTCCGGCTCCGCGGAAGACCTGGAGGCCCTTGGAAGGACGCTGAAGATGAAATGCGGGGTGGGAGGTTCGGCCAAAGACGGTGAAATCACGGTCCAGGGGGATTTCCGGGACAAGGTCACGGAGATTCTCATTTCCCTCGGATACAACGCCAAAAGAGGAAACTGATGTCCCGGCAAGACTCCATAATCCACCTTCCCGTCCCAGGCGACGCCCTTTCCGCCCAGGCCGATTCCCTTTCCGTTCAGGCCGTCCCGGACACCCTCGCCCCCGCGCCCGACAAAGCGGAGGCTCCGGTGGAGATTCTGCCGATGGACGAGGCCTTCCCCGGGAGCTCTCTCGAGCTGTCCTCCACGGAGCCGGCCGTCTTTCCCCATATCACGGCCACCTGGGCAGACACCCCGGTCAACTCGGGCCTGGCCCTTGCCTGCATCTTCGTCTTCCTGCTGAACATCAGGAATTTCCTTGACATCCTTCCCTCGATAGCCAGATGCTTCACCAGATGGAAGGAGAACCTCAACATCGACGCCAGCGTCCAGCTGAGCAGGGACAGGAACATCGTCGCCGCCCTCCTCGTGATACCGTATTTCATGATTGCCGACAGGTTCGGAGCCTTCTCCCCTTCCTTCATCGGAAACGTCCCCCACTGGGCCGGCTGCCTTCCCACAGTGGCGGCAGGCTGCATATACATTCTTCTCCGCCATGTCCTCGCCATCCTTTTCAAGCCGAGACGTTCAAGGGAAGATGCCTATATGTCCATGCACAGGGCCTCGTACAACTGGTTCATCATTCTCTGCATCGCGACCTTCACGACCGTGGCCCTGATGTCCCTTTTCGGACTTGGCCGGGACACGGTCAGGACGGCATTTCTTGTGGAAACAGGGGTGATTTACTTCCTTTTCCTTTTGTCTAAGATGCAGATTTCATTGTCTTTTTGCAATCCATTTACAACATTTTTGTATCTTTGCACGCTCGAAATCCTGCCTGCGGGTCTGCTGGTTGCGGCAACTCTCCGAGGGTAGGGTTATTACGAACTTATTCGAATAGGCAAAGATATGAATATCAAGAAGATACTGGTAGCCCAAGAGAAGCCGGTGAACATGTCCCCCTACACCGCACTCATCGAAAAGTACGGAGTGGAAATAGACTTTCACCGCTTTTTCGTGATTGAGCCGCTGACGGCCAGGGAATTCAGGGCACAGAGGGTAAACCTCCCCGATTTCACCGCCGTCACCTTCTCCTCGAGACATGCCATTGACGCTTATTTCAAGCTCAGCGAAGAACTCCGGTTCAAGGTCCCCGAGACGATGAAATATTTCTGCACCACCGAGGCTGTGGCCATGTACCTCCAGAAGCACATCGTGTACCGCAAGCGCAAGATTTTCTTCGGAAACGGCACCGCCCAGTCCATCATCGACGCCATCGGGACGAAACACAAGGGGGAGAAATTCCTCATCACCACCTCCGACTCTTCCTCATCCAAGGTCATAACCTCCCTTTTCAAGGCCAACGACCTGGATTACAGCGTCGCCGCCCTGGTTAAACCGGTGTGCCAGGACATGAGGCACCTCAACCTCCACGACTACGACGTCATCGTACTGTACAACCCCAACGACGTCAACTCCCTCCAGGAGAACTTCCCCGACTTCCGTCAGGAAGACATCCGCTTCATCGCCTACGGAAGGTCCATCGTCAAATCCATGGAAGAGGCCGGCCTGACCATCGAACTCTCGGCCCCCACCGCGGAGATAACCTCCGCAGCCAAGGCCATCGAAGTCTGCCTCAAAGGGCAGGAATAGAAGTATTTATCCTTCCGCCGCATTATGGAAGCCCCCTCTCAAGGACAGTTTTCGCTGCCGAAGGCCGAAAGGCTCTCCGGCAGGACGGCCGTAGCCTCCGTCTTCTCGAAGGGGAAATGGGGGGCGGCAGGAGTCCTGAGATACTGCTTCCTGAAAGGCAACGGACTGGGAATCAACAGGGTCATGGTGTCCGTCCCCAAGAAGAATTTCAAAAGGGCCGTGAAGAGGAACCTTCTCAGGCGAAGGCTCAGGGAGAGCTGGCGCCGCCAGAAGTCTCTTCTTCCGGAAGGGGCCGGAATCGACGTCGCCCTTTTGTACAGCTCGAAGGAACTCCTTGACTACCGGACGATTTATGACACCGTGGGGGTTATCCTCCGAAGGCTCGGAAACGATGAGTAAGGCCGGGGATGTCATAAAGAAGGTGGCCATAGCTCCTTTCGTGGGACTCATCCGGTTCTACCAGATTTGCATTTCCCCGCTTTTTCCCTCCACGTGCAGGTACACCCCCACCTGTTCGCAGTACGCCATCGAAGCCTTCCGCAAATGGGGGCCTTTCAAAGGATTCTACCTCACCGTCCGCCGCCTCCTCAGGTGCCATCCCTGGGGCGGGAGCGGATATGACCCAGTGCCCTGATGCCCAATAAAGAAAAGATACGCAGCATGTTCGACGACATCGCCCCCGGGTACGATGCCTTCAACCATATCGCGTCCATGAACATAGACCGCAGATGGAGGAAAAAGGCCATCCGCGAAGTCGCATCCGTCAATCCCGGGGCCGTCCTGGACGTCGCCTGCGGCACGGGAGATTCCACCATAGCTCTTGCGAAGGCCCTGCCCCGGGAATGCAGGATAACCGGCGTGGACCTCTCGGAGCAGATGCTGAAGGTGATGGAGAAAAAAGTGGCTTCGGAAGGGCTGGAAGGAAGGATTTCGGCTGAAACGGGAGATGCGGAAGCTCTCCGGTTCCAAGGCGGCAGCTTCGATGCCGTCACCTGCGATTTCGGGGTGAGGAATTTCGAAAATCTGGAAAAGGGCATAAGGGAAATGCTGAGGGTGCTAAGGCCCGGAGGGAAACTCGTGATTCTCGAGCTCTCAATGCCGTCAAATCCCCTCGTGAGGAAAGTCTATGAGATTTATTTCCTCCGCATCCTTCCCCTCATCGGGAAAAAAATTTCAGGCAACGCCCAGGCTTTCAGGTATCTTCCGGCATCGGTGGTGAACTTCCCCGGGAAAGAGGCCTTCACGGCCATCCTCCGAGGCTGCGGCTGCACCCGGATTACCCACAAGGCCCTCTCCCTCGGCCTCTGCCGCCTCTACACGGCAACCTACTCGGAATAAGGAACTTTCACGACGACTTTGACGACCCTCGATGTCTTGTCAAGGGTTATGCCCGGCTTGTGCAGCTGGCCGGGGAACAGGATGCAGTACTTCTGCGGGCCGAGCTCAATCTTCCCGGCGCCTTCCGCATCGGCGTACATGGCGCATTCCGTCTTGGGGTCATAGTCGGAGACCATCCTGCCGGCCCTTTCGAGGGGGGCCACCCAGGTAATCTCGGAGCCCAGGACGACGTAGTGGATGTCGATGTATTTGCGATGGACCTCGAACTGCCCATCCGGCTTCGTTTCGTATTCACTGACATTGGCATAGAGGGAGCCGTCGGGAGTCAGGTCGTGCCTGCAATGAGCCAGGGTGTCAAGGTCGGGACTGTTCAGGAAATCAAATACGGCCTGCCAGATTTCAGGATTCTTCTGCCACTGGCGGGCCAGCTCACGCTTGTCCGTCCCCTCCCAGAGAGCGGATTTGAGGGAGGTCACCAAGGGGTTTTCGCCGTACCATTTTTCGACTTTCGCGTCGCACCACTTTTCCACAGGCCTCTCCCCGCAGGAAAAAAGAGTACAAGCCACAAGGGTGAGAATTAAAAATTTACGCATCGGACATAGATTAGCATCACAAATATAGTTAAATTTGTAATCTGATGAAAGGCCTTGACAAAGAGATCCTGAGGCTGGCCCTGCCCAGCATCCTCGCCTCTCTCACCGTCCCCCTTGTGGGAATGGTGGACCTCGCCATAGCCGGCCATCTGGACGGGGAAGCGGCCACCATCATCGGAGGAATCGCCATCGGGGGGATGCTCTTCGACATCCTCTACTGGAGCTTCGGCTTCCTTCGCGCCGGGACGGGAGGTCTCACAGCCCAGGCCTGGGGCCGCCGGGACATGGCCGACTGCGGCAGGATACTCATCCTAAGCATCGGGACGGCCCTTGCCATTTCCCTTGTCCTCATCCTTCTCCAGTGGCCCTTCCAGAAGCTCTGCTTCACCTTTCTGAAGTCTTCGGAAGGAGTCCGGGAGCTTGCCCTCGAGTACTATTTCATCAGAATCTGGGCAGCCCCGGCCACCCTCAGTCTCATGGCCCTGAGAGGCTGGTTCATAGGGATGCAGGACAGCGTCAGCTCAATGTGCGCCGACGTGGTGGTGAACGGGATGAACATCCTTGCCAGCCTCCTTCTCTCACGGAGGATAGGTTTCGCGGGCATCGCCTGGGGAACGGTCCTGGCCCAATACTCCGGCCTTGCCTTCGCGTTTGCCGTCATCCTTTTCAAATACAGGGGCATTCCCTTCAATCTCAAGGACATCCGCTCCCACCTAACAGACGGGATGGGAAGATTCTTCTCCGTGAACGGCGACCTTTTCATCCGCTCGCTGGCCCTCGTGGTGGTCTATATCTCATTCACCTCCCTGTCCGCAGCCTTCGGCGACCTTCCCCTCTCCGGAGCGACCATCATGATGAAGCTTCTACTGCTGTTCTCCTACTTCACCGACGGTTTCGCATACGCCGGAGAGGCCCTCACGGGAAGGTTCTTCGG
>CAMOVV010000129.1 GCA_946627685.1 uncultured Bacteroidales bacterium | reverse complement strand
AAGGGAAGAGGACAGGACTGCCGAGTATGCGGATTCCCTGGTAAGTAAAGCAATGGGCTTTTTCTATCCCGATAACAGGGATTCTGAGGTTGAAGCGGACAGTCTTTCTTCGGCGGTAGACACATTGAATTTAATTTTTGTTGAGTGATATGTTTAAGAAAATTTTTGTTATGGTCTTCTGCGCTTGCGTCCTTGCCTTTTCGGCAAGCGCACAGCGGTTCTCGGTTGGAACCAACGCCGTTGACCTTCTTTCTCTCGGAACGCTTGAGGCTGAGGCGTCTATTGCCGTTTCCCAGCACTGGTCTTTCCATGTAGGCGCTGAACTTAACCCGTGGACATGGAACGCAGGGGACCAGAAGACACAGCTCCAGAGTCGCCAGAACTCTTACTGGGGCGGAGCCCGTTACTGGCCGTGGCACGTCTATTCCGGTTGGTGGTGGGGTGCCGACGCACGTTATTCCGTTTATAACGTGGGTGGCATCATCAAGCGCGACACCCAGGAGGGCGACGCTTATGGCGTCGGTGCCTACGGCGGTTATTCTATCATGCTGAGCACTTATTGGAACCTCGATCTTGGTGTCGGCCTTTGGGGTGGTTGGACCAACTACACCCGTTACGCCTGCCCTGTGTGCGGAACGAGGGTGGAGGAAGGGACGAAACCGTTCATCCTCCCGGATGCCCGTATAGCTATCCAGCTGATTTTCTAAACTTAGATGTTAGACGATGAAGAAGCAAACTTGGATATTTACTCTCGTTCTGTTCGTCTTGCTTTCCGCGGTCCTTTCCTGCGGAACGTCAAAGAAGATACAGACCGTGCAGACTAAGCAGTTGTCTGCTTATCTGGCTCTTTCCCGCAACGAGCTTGCGGAGGAACGTAAGGTCATCAACTCCGGTGACCGCGATACCCTCGTCATCAAGGACGATGAAGGAAAGGAGTTCATTCTTATGAAGGCTATCCGTGACGAGGAGACTGGCGAGATGGTCGCCAACGAGGTTATCGACGCGGCTGTTATTACGGCGAAGTTCCGCAACGTGGCCGAGCGTCACGGTAAGGTGGATCTCCGCTTTGAGGTCATCGTCCCCCAGGAGATGATTGACACGAAGTGGCAGCTTGTCTTCAATCCGGATATGTTCATCCTTGAAGACAGCATCCGCCTGGAGCCTGTTATCATCACGGGTGAGGATTTCCGCAAGAAACAGGTGCGTGGTTATGAGGCTTATGACAGGAATCTTAAGAGTATTATTACAGACTCGACGGCGTTTGTTGACTGGAGAAACGTAAATGTCTGGATATCAAGGAATTTGCCTGATTTGTACCGTTATAAGAACGATACCTCTTTCGTGGATCTTGACGAATTCCACTCCCGTTTCGGCCCGACTGAACGGGATGCCATTCTGCACTATACTTTGTGGTCCAAGAAACGTCATCACGAGAAGATGTGGTACGAGCGCGGTCATAAGTTCGAGGAACTGGTTAAGGTTCCTATCCGCAAGACCGGAATCAAGCTCGATACCGTCCTCCGTGACGTGCAGGGTAACTTCGTTTTCCAGTACACCCAGACTATCAAGACCCGTCCTAAGCTTCGTAAGGTGGACGTGGTGCTTTCCGGCGATATCTATGAGCAAGACCAGCACCTGTACAGTATGCCCCGGAGCGAACCTTTGACTTTCTATATTTCTTCCCTGTCTTCCTTCGTGGATAACACGGAGCGTTATATGACAAAGATTATCGAGCGTAGGGCTTCGGCCAATACCGCTTGCTATGTGGATTTTGCTCAGGGTAAGTCCGATATTGACATGTCCCTCGGTCATAACGAGGAGGAGATGGGCCGTATCAGGGGCAATATCCGGGAGTTGCTTAACAATACCACCTTTGATATTGACTCAATTGTGATTGCGGCCTCCGCATCGCCCGAAGGAACTACCAAGGCTAACGGCCTGCTTGCCGAGAAGCGTGCTGCATCTGTTGCTAATTATTTCCAGGATTATATCAGGCATTATCGTGACTCGGTTCGTAAGAATTCCTTCGCCCTTGAAGTGGACGAGAACGGACGCGAAAGGGTGGTTCACACGGAGGTGCCTAACATTTCCTTTAGTTCTCATTCTGCTGGAGAGAACTGGCCTTATCTGACTGTTCTTGTGGATGAAGATAGCGTGCTGACTCAGGCTGACAAGTTCAACTTTATGAAGAAGCTTGAGATTGCTGATGTGGATGCTCGTGAGAAGGAGATGCAGTCCGAGCCTTACTATAAGTACATGAGAGAAAACCTTTATCCGAGGCTCAGGACTACGAAATTTAGCTTTTTCTTAAGTCGCCGTAACATGCAAAAGGACACGATTCATACTACTGTCCTTGATAGTACTTACATGCAGGGTGTCCAGTATCTGCGTGACCGTGAGTACGAGAAAGCCCTGACTCTCCTGCGTGATTACCGGGATTACAACACGGCTATCGCATACGTGTCCTTGGATTACAATGCTTCCGCAATGGCTATCCTCCAGGAACTTAAGAAAACCCCTCAGGTGAACTATATGCTTGCTCTCCTGTATGCTCGTAACAACGACGATCAGAAAGCCGTCCAGCATTATATGGATGCCTGTAAACAGGAGCATTCCTATGTCTTCCGAGGAAACCTTGACCCTGAGATTTATGTCCTTATTCAGCGTTACGGCTTGAATAAGCAGGAAGATGAAGAATTCTAACAGACAATTATAAATACTTTTTATCAACCATTTTATAAACCTTTTTTAACAAAAGTATCATGAAAAAAATTTCTATTCTTTCCCTGACTGTCGCCGCCCTGTTCGGCGCTTTCTCCTGCAACAAGAACGTTGTTACTCCCGAGGAGCAGGTTCTTGGTGACCTCCCTAACGGTTCCCTTACCGTCAACATCGGCGCCGTCGATGAGACCAAGGCAGACCTTTCCGCCATGAAGGATTTCCGCATCAACAGTGTCCAGGTCTTCGTCTTTGACGCCAACAACCGTCTTGAGACCGACGTTTACAAGGACGGTATCAGCGCTGACAACAGCACTCAGGTTACTATCAACACCAAGACCGGCGCCAAGACCGTTTACGCTCTCCTTAACCACAGCCGTCTGAGTTTCACTACCGGTTCTGCCGGACAGCTTCTGGCTGACTACGAGGCTAAGCTCACCGACCTCAGCGAGAACACCAGTGAGACCGACCTTGTGATGACCGGTAAGAACACCGTGAACGTTACCGATTACAACAACCAGGGCGCCGGTGGCACTCCTCAGGCTGTTAACATCTTCGTGAAGCGTCTTGTTTCCCGCATCCAGCTTGACGGTGTAACCGTTGACTTCCGCGGTACTTCCCTCGAAGGTGCAGACTTCACCGTTCAGAAGATTTATCTGAAGAACGTTGTTGGTAAGAGCCCTATCGGCATGCAGGGTCTGACTGGCGTTTCTGACGTTACTTCCACTATCCTTCCTAAGCTTCTTCCCGACGATCAGTATGATGTTGCTGCCAACTGGTACAACAAGATGAAGGAAGAGGCCGGCGCACCTGCCGTTATTTCGGATTCTTATTCCAAGGCTTGCAACGTGGCCGGCACCATGACCGACCTCAAGCGCGTTCTGTTTGCATTCCCCAACGCTACCAGCGGTGACAGCAATAACGCCACCTGGGGCAAGCGTCACACCCGTATCGCTATCAAGGCTCACGTTACCAAGTCTGCCGTAGGCATTGACAAGGACACCTACTATGTTCTTGACCTGCCCGTCCTCGTAGCTAACACTATCTACGAAATCGACAACATCAACATCACCCAGCTTGGTAAGGATGACGACAGCTCCGACGAGGGTATCAAGGTTGGTAAGGAGACCTACACTATCACCGTGGATCCTTGGAACCCTACAATCACTCACCTGAACTACGAGTTCTAATTTCTTCTGAGGGAATTGTCTGCGTCAGTCGCACTGCCATGACGGCTTGACGTAGCGGGCGGGAACAGATTCATAGGCTTTTGGTCTTCCCGCCCTCCCTTTCTCGGGGGACTGCCTGGCGCACTGGTCGCCGTATGACTTTCCGGACACAAAAATTCATTACGGCATCCTGGGGGTTCGACACCCTTGTCCTCCACAATTTTAAATTAAACCATGAAGAAGTTTTTTATCATACTTTCCGCTGCCTTGGGCATCGTATCATGCAGGAGCCTCGTTCTTGAGAACAGGGTGGACTGCCCCAGTTTCCTTTATTTCGACATTGAGAACAGTGAGCGTTTCGAGGACTGGGACAGCCTCTATGTCAACGTCTATGCGCATCCGAATGGTTCGCTTATCGACGAGGCCAAGACTATTATCTCTACCGTCCAAACTGAGGACAGGTCGAAGAAGTTCTACTTCGTCGTCAAAGGAACCGAAGCCGTCAAGGGCTACGGTCTCCTTGGGCAGGACGGGCTTATCCAGGACGGGACGTCATGGGTGACCCCTCTCGGAAGTGAGTATGCTCCGCTGTTCCGTTTCTCTTATATCGAGAATGTGCAGGAAGAATCGTTCACCGTCCCCGTGGAGTTCGTGAAGGATTACTGTCACGTAAAGGTTCAATTCGTGGGCTATGAGACCTTTGCAGCCGCTATGGGGCGTTTCCCTTTCGATGTCCTTATCCGCAGCAATACGAGCGGAATAGACGCCCTTACGGGCATCCCCGTGCGTTCTCCGTTCGAGTTCCGCCCCGAGGAGAAGAAGGTCGGCTTCTTTGAGTTTAATTTGCCGCGTCTCGGCGACCAGAACCTCA
>CAMOVV010000128.1 GCA_946627685.1 uncultured Bacteroidales bacterium | reverse complement strand
TAATCCTTGAACTCGGGCTGCATGGCCTCGTAGAAGGCGACAGCCTTGGCGGCGATGACATGCTCCAGAGGACCGCCCTGCACTCCGGGGAATACATAGCTGTCGAGCACCTGGCTCATCTTCTTGACAACGCCCTTCGGGGTGGTGCGGCCGCGGGGATCATCGAAGTCCTTGCCGATGAGGATGACGCCTCCGCGGGGACCGCGAAGGGTCTTGTGGGTGGTGGATGTGACTATGTGCGCGTATTTTACAGGATTCTTGAGAAGGCCGGCGGCGATGAGGCCGGCGGTGTGGGCCATGTCTATCCAGAGAATGGCGCCAACCTCGTCGGCAATGGAGCGCATCCTCTCATAATCCCATTCGCGGGAGTATGCCGAGGCGCCTCCGATGATAAGACGGGGCCTGACTTCGCGGGCCGTCTTTTCCATGGCGTCATAGTCGATGGTGCCGGTGTCGGGGTTGAGCCCGTAAGAATAGCATTTATACAGGATCCCGGAAGCGTTGACAGGGGAACCGTGCGTAAGATGGCCGCCCTGGCTGAGGTCAAGGCCCATGAAGACGTCTCCTGGCCGCAGGCAGGCCATGGTCACCGCCATGTTGGCCTGGGCTCCGGAATGGGGCTGTACATTGGCGTATTCAGCATCATAGAGCTTGCAGAGGCGGTCGATGGCAATCTGCTCAATCTGGTCCACCACCTCGCAGCCGCCGTAGTACCGTTTGCCCGGATAGCCCTCGGCGTATTTGTTGGTGCATACCGAGCCCATGGCCTCCAGCACCTGATTGCTGACGTAATTCTCCGATGCGATGAGTTCAAGGCCGGAAGTCTGCCTGTCCCTTTCCTTGTTGATAAGGTCGAATATCTGTATATCCTGCTTCATTTTGATTGTATGTGTTAAATCCATCCTGCCCGGATGAACTTTCAAATATAGTCATTTTTTCCGCTTTTTCACCTACCTTTGTGAAAAGATTTCCCAATGAGAGACCGTAAACTTCTGAATATCGAGCTTGGAAGGATTTCCCCGGAGGAGTATAAAAAAAGGGAGCCCTCCGGACTGGCAATCGTGCTGGACAATGTCCGCAGCGCGCATAACGTAGGTTCAGCCTTCCGCACGGCCGACGCTTTCGGAGCCGACAGGATATACCTGTGCGGCATCTGCGCCACACCCCCTTCGGCTGAAATCCACAAATCGGCCCTGGGAGCGGAAGACAGCGTAAGCTGGGAGAAGCGGGACAGCGCGCTCGATGCGGTGGAAGCCCTTAAGAAACAGGGTTATACCGTCATCAGCGTGGAGCAGACCGTCCATTCTGTCAAGCTCGACACGTTCAAACCGGAAAAAGGGAAAAAGTACGCCATCGTCTTCGGCAACGAAGTCGAGGGAGTCGGGCAGGAGGTGGTCGATGCCTCCGACATGTCCCTGGAAGTGCCCCAGCTGGGAATCAAGCACTCCCTCAACGTGTCGGTCTGCATAGGCGTCATTCTCTGGCACTTCCGTCTGAACCTCTCCTGAATGCGGATAAGCGGAGCCCCCTCCCCTGTCCGCCCGGAAGGTCAGGAAGCCACCGGACGGATTATGAAGCGGAACTCGCGGGGCTGGGGATGAACCAGATACTGTTCGAGGGGAAGCGAGCCCCAGGAATGGATGCCTCCAAGTCCGAGCTGGACAAGGTCGAAGCAGACATAGGTGGCGCCGTTTCTCCTGTCGTCCTCATGGGCCTTCGCCTTCAGTTCCAGGGAATGGCCGGACTCGCCGAAGACCTTGTTGCGGGTCTTTCTCTTCGCATCACCTCCGGCAGCCGCGCAGTCAAGGTCCGAAATGCTCAGGGGAAGGGCCGAGGCGCTGAATTCATCCGAGCTTATGCTCAGACCTATGCCGCTGTCGTCCAAAAGCTTGAGATAACGCATCCCGGTGTGGGTGCCTGACTCCTGGGGACGGACATAGCCATAATGGTACTGGTCGTTCACGCTCTGCACATAACGGCCCAGGAGGGCTGCCGAATTGCGGTCCGAATAATTCTCCCAAGGGCCTTTCCCGAAGAAATCGAGGGTTGAGAACCTTCCCGGCATGGCGAATTTCATCCCGAAACGGAACATGTCCGAAGCCTCGGAAAGCCTTCCCTCGTCGTACATCGTCTCCGTACAGTCAAGGGTGCCGTCTCCGCTGACGCGGTAGGTAACCTTAAGCGGGGCTACTCCTCCTATCGGTTCATATACGACGGCCACGACAAAGGCTCCGTCGTCTTCGGTTACATCGAATGAACGGACCCTAAATTCGGGATTCCTCCACATGGCATATTTAAGGTGCAGGGCGGCGCCCATGTCATTTTCCGTCACGGCCCTGTTGAAATTGGGCATCAGGGGCTCGGACACCGTCTCCACTCCAGCGACCTTATAGCTGACGACGGCTCCGCTGGCCTTGTCGAAACGGACGCTCCAGGGGAATACCCTGTCTCCGGTAGTGCCCGGGCGGGAGAAGTTGCCGGAGAACACCGCAGCGGCGGGGTCATAATCGGGAAGGACAGTTTTTCGGCAGCAGGCCGTCATGCCTTTGCCGCAGCTTTCTTTCGCCTCGAAGGGGACGACGAACTGGTCATAAGCCACTTCTGAACCGGCCGGAAGGAGGCCGTCGGCCTCTTTGAGCACGAATCTGACGTTGATGCAGACCACCGGAGCGGAGGAGCAGCAGCCGTCTCCGCCAGCAGCCTTCGCCACGAGGGCGCTGATTTCATCTTTCGAGACGAGCTTCAGGGTCTGGCTCTCGCGGGGGCCGGCGGAAAGATTCTCCACAATGCCTTCCTTCACCTTGAAGCCGTCGGCCTCGATATTCCACACCATCCTGTACCTGTCCAGGGAAATGAAGAAATTCTCATTGTAAACCCTCACGACGCCAGGTTCACCGGCCTCGGAAGAAAGGATGTTCCTGTATTGGTAACGGATTTCATAGGCATGGGGATGAAGGCTGCGGTCGGCTGCAATCACTCCGTTGCAGTTGAAAGGTCCGTCGGAGGGGTCGTAGTCGTTCCAGTCTCCGCCATAGGCGAAGATATGGTCGGTCCCCGGAGCGGAGACCTCCTTGTAGAGGGCCTGGTCCACGAAGTCCCAGATGAAGCCTCCCTGAAAGGACGGATACTTCCTCACAAGGTCCCAGTACTCCTTGAAATTGCCCACCGAATTGCCCATCGCGTGGGCGTACTCACACTGGATGAGGGGCTTGGAAGGATTGTTCTCAAGGTATTCCTCGCACTTGTCGGGGCTGTCGTACATCGGGCAGTAAATGTCGGTGTTTCGGTCGTTCAAGGCCCTTTCGTACTGGACAGGGCGGGAAGGGTCGAAGGCCTTCATGGCATCGTAGCAGTCCATGAAATTCTGTCCGTTGCCGGCCTCGTTGCCCATGCTCCAGACTATCACGCTCGGATGGTTGAAATCCCGGCGGACCATCCTCATGTCGCGGGCGAGGTGGGCGTCACGATAGGCGGGAACCGCGGCAAGGGTCGCCTTTCCGTATCCCATTCCGTGGGACTCGATATTGCCTTCGTCAACCACATAGAGGCCGAACCTGTCGCAAAGGGCCAGCCAGCGGGGGTCGTCCGGGTAGTGGCAGGTACGCACCGAATTGATGTTCAACTCCTTCATAATCCTGATGTCCCGAATCATATCTTCCTCGGTGACATCATATCCCCTGTAGGGGTTCATTTCATGGCGGTTGGCTCCCTTGATAAGCACCGGCTTTCCGTTCACGAGAAGCTGGGCGTCCCTTATCTCGACGCTCCTGAAGCCGAACACGGTCTCGGCGGACTCAACCACCTCGCCGCCCTTTCTGGCAGTGACCCTGAGACGGTAAAGAGACGGGCTCTCGGCGCTCCAAAGTTCGGGGGAAGAGACCTCGAAGGAAGTCTTGACCACCCTCTCTCCCCTTTCGTTCAGGACAGCCTTCCTTTCAGGAACGACAGTTTTGGCAAGGACGGCCTTTCCCCGGGAATCCACGACCTCAATATCGAGGGAAGAAATCCCCCTGGTAAGCTCGAAGGTCACATCGGCCCTTCCGTCCATTCCCGCGACAATACGCAGGTCCTCAATTCTTTCCTTGCCCCTGGAATAGACAAACACGCCACGGGCTATTCCGGCGAACCGGTTGAAGTCCTGGTCTTCGAGATAGGTGCCGTCGCACCAGCGGAAAATCTCAAGGGCGATGACGTTCTCCCCTGCCTTTACATATTTAGTGAGGTCGAAACGGGCTTCGAGCTTGCTGTCCTGGCTGTATCCGACCTCCTTGCCGTTCACCCACACCCTCACGTTGGAGGTCGCAGAGCCGATGCAGAGGCACACCTGCTTTCCTATCCAGCTTTCAGGGACGGTGAAACTCCGCCTGTACTGGCCGACATAGTTGTTTTCCTCTGGCACCAGCGGCGGATTGTTCTTGTAGTGTCCCCTCCAGGGATAGCCTATGTTGAGATACATGGGCTCTCCGAAACCATTCAGCTCCCACATTCCCGGAACGGGCATCTCATCCCAGGAAGAATCATCGAAGGACGGGGCCTCAAACCCCTTCAGACGGCCTTCAATCGTGGGATTCCAATGGAACTTCCACACGCCGTTGAGGGAAATCTCTTCCTGCTGGGCTACGGTAAATCCGGCCCTCATGGGCATACGGTTCCTCTCGAAGACGGCAGGATTCTTCCAATCTTCGACGGAAGGGGCTTTCGCGAAAAGGGCGAAAGAAGATACAAGGGCCAGAATGGTGGGAATAACGGCTTTTTTCATATAGCGGAGAAATTAAATTATCGTAAATATATGAAAAATAATTTAC
>CAMOVV010000127.1 GCA_946627685.1 uncultured Bacteroidales bacterium | reverse complement strand
GAAGGAGGAAAAGGGGAGAAGGAGGAAAAGGGGAAAAAGAGAGAGTAGTAGAAAAGGGAAAAGGGAAATAGAATGAGTAAGAGTAATGGAGAAAGTGGGGGAGAGGGGCGTCGGGGCTTATTTCAGCGCTGACTTGTCCACACTCCAGCCGGTGCCGGAAAGGCCGTCCCCCGACAACTTCACCGTGAAGTGATAGTGACAGTTCCTCTCCACGTCGAAATCCCCGGGACCTTCGCCAAGAAAAAACCTGTAAATCAGATATTTCCCCGGAGGGGTATTCTTCTTTGGGGAATAGTATTCCATCTTAAGCTCGACATACGGACACACCTTCGCCCGCAGATCCCCCTCCGGAAAAACTTTGTTTTCAAGGGAAGCGTTCCCGGGAAGAAGTTCCCCTTGCATGTTCTCCAGCATATACAGGCTGACCTCCCCGCTGACCCCGACGGTCCTGTCCATGTTCAGGGCGTCCAGCTGGCCCCAGCTTTTGGAGAACCCCGAGACAAACACCCCTCTTTCATTCTCCGCCTTGCTGCTTCCGAACACCTTCACTGAATTAGGACAGCCCCCGACCGCCACATTCCTCACCAACACTCTCACTCCCGGGTCGAGGCCCGTCCTGTCTATTTTCAGCGAAACCTTGGCCATCAGCCTTTCGAGGCCGATATCCGCCTGCGTCCTGTCTCCAGGCACGAAATCTTCAATTTTCCCGCTCATCGGAATCCCTGTCCGCAACTCGTCCGGGTAGGTAAGGTGATACCTGAAAGAGAGCATTTCTTCTTTGTTGGTAATCCCCCGAAGGAAATAACCGCTGTTCGCTATCGCATAAATGCTGTAACGGGCGTTTTTCAGGAGCGTTATCCGGATACCTGTATTCAAGGCCTTCCCGCTCAGATACATCCTCTGCTCAAGCATGTCGTCCGAGTTGAACACATACAGGCTCAGGTCGGTGACAATGCTCTCGTCCGGGTCCTGCGAGCGGGTCTGCATGGCCGAGCCGGAAATCTTGAAAAGAACGGTCTGCTCGTCTTTCTCATTCCATGCCACAGGCTTGCAGACAACCTCTACCGAAGCCGTATCCGCCGGAAGGTCGGGAGAGTCGGTCCCCGTCCTCGTTATCCTTACAGTCAGGTCATACCTCATGTTCCTTTCAGGCCTCAGGGTCACAGGCCAGTAATATTTCGTGCCGTTCACTTCTCCCTCTATCACGAGTCTTGTCATAGGAGCCGAAGCCGTGTCTTCGGAAGCGTCGTTAGGATAGCAGTAGAGACTGATTCCGGGGGATATCGTCCTGTCTCCGATATCTCCTATATCCGCCGAGACGGTATTGGAAGGACTGTCGCCGGCGTTCAGCTTGTGGAAGTTAAGCATCTCTGAAACAGTAAATTCCTTTCTTCTGAACAGTTCGCTGCTGCCGTTGATGTTTATAAGGTATGCCTTTGCGTTTTTTATGACCGCCCCTTCGTACTCCCGTCCTTTGAAATCGCAGCTGACGGACACCAGGCGGATGTTCGCAAACAGCCTTTCCAGCGCCATGGTGACAGGGAGATTGCTGCCGGCAAATCCTTCGGTCACGGATGTCATGACCGGGAGGTCGGGGGAATCGTCATTGAAACGGGAGATACATTTCTCGAGGGCCTCGAAAGACGAGGTCTCCCTCCAATCCAGCTTTTCCATGTCGAGATTCGCCACCGCGGCGAAGATTTTCCTTCCCGCGCGGGACGTGCAGGTCAGTTTTTGCCCGCTTTTCCGTGAGTCGAACCTATGGTAGGAGTCCAGGCGGCCGAGAGAGTCGCAGTCGTATATGAAAACGTGGAGAGTTCCGATTTCCTTTTCCAGGGCCGCCCTTGTCTGCAAGGTGGTCGTAACCTTCTCCTGAGGACAGGCTTCTTCGGGGATGGCGGATTTCGCGCAGGAAAAGAAAAAGGCCGGTGTGAAAGAAAGCAAGCAAGCGGCAAGAAAACTGCCTTTTGAGAATAGGAGATGTGCAGACAGAATTTTGTTCTGAGATTGGTCCGGGGAGACCTCCCCGCAGGTTTTCCGGCCTTTGTTCTTCATTTTCCTGTGTGGGGACCGTTCTATGTTTCTGGCGGCCCGCCGGGACAAAGCTACAGCCGTTAAGGGCGAAAAACCCCCTGTATAAGATTTCTGAGGGCGTTTTTTTGCTTTTTTTATAGGTTTTGTGGTGAAATAACCAAAAAAGGCCTTATCTTCGCCGCCATAAAAATAATTATATGAATTATATTAGGAGAATAAGAGGTTTCCTTTTTGGCGTCAAATCCGGTTTCTCGCCTGTTTTCCCCCGTCAGGCGGAGTTTCTCCGGATGGCTTCCAAGGAACTTCTTCTCATGATGGATTCCTCCGACAAGGCGGCCTGGATTCATTCGGAGAAGGAAATCAAGACCCTGGAAGTCCAGGGGGACGCCCTTTTGGCGGAGTACAACGAAGAGCTCTCCGGCAAATATGTCGTGGTGGTGAACCGCATCGACCTCCAGGCCCTTGCAATGGCCCTCGATGATTGCCTCGACGTGGTGAAGGACTGCGCGAAAGCCATCCTGATTTATCATCCGGCGAAGATAGACCCCCAGCTCAAGGAAATGGCCCAGCTGATTTCATCCCAGGCCGACGCCCTGAAGAAAATGGTGTCCCTGATGGAAGACATGAGGAAGAACTATTCGGAAATCTCCCTCCAGTGCGACAGGGTCACCGAGCTCGAACACGCCGCTGACGATGCCTACGAGGATTACATAGGTTATATCTTCCGTAACGAAGCCGACGTGAAGGAGCTTATCAAGTACAAGAACCTTGCGGAAGTCCTCGAATCTGCGACTGACTGCGCCAAGGCCGTGTCCGACACCGTGCGCCGCATCCTGATTTCCTATATAGCCAGCAAATAGTTTTTTGGCTCCATTATAATGAAACCGGCCGGGATTCGTTTCCCGGCCGGTTCTTTTGCGTTCTGTCGGTCTGCTAACCGAAGTTGTCGAAGTGAAGGTTGGTCTCGAGGTTCACACCGAGGGAGGTGAGAAGGTCCTCGACGGTCTTCACAAGCATCGGAGGGCCGCACATGAAGTACTGGATGTCTTCGGGTGCATCGTGCTCGTTGAGGTAGAGCCTGCCCATTTCAGGAGCTACAAAACCTGCGCTGTACTTGACTCCGGCCTCGTCGGCTGCGGGATCGGGACGGTCCAGGGTAAGGTAGAACTTGAAGTTGGGGTAGTCTTTCTCGATGGCCCAGTAGTCTTCGAGGTAGAAGGCTTCTGAGAGGCTTCGGGCTCCGTAGAAGAACGTAACCTTGCGGGTGGTGTGCTCGGTGCGGAACAGGTGCATGATGTGGCTGCGGAGGGGAGCCATGCCGGCTCCGCCGCCCACGAAGATGTACTCGGTCTGCTCGGGCTCGTTCTCAGGCAGCAGGAAGTCTCCGAAAGGTCCGGAAATGTTCACGATGTCGCCGGGATGGCGGGTATAGACATAGGAAGACGCGATGCCGGGATTGACGGGCAGGAGCTTGTTGCTGCCCTTGGGCGCGTTCCTGTCGAAAGGAGGGGTCGCAATCCTGACGTTGAGCTTGATGATGTCTCCCTCTTCGGGATACGAGGCCATGGAATATGCGCGCACGGTGTTCTCCGGATTGACGCACTTCAGGTCGAAGAAATTGTAGCGCTCCCAGGTAGCCTTGTATTCAGGATCCACATCGATGTCCTTATAGTCGAATACGCCTTTGGGGATGTCAATCTGGATATACTGGCCGGAACGGTATTTAAGATGCTTTCCGGCGGGGAGCTTGACTGTGAACTCCTTGATGAAGGAAGCCACGTTGTGGTTGCTTATGACCTCGCATTCGAGCTTCTGGACGTCCAGCACGGACTCGGGAACGGCGAGTTTGAGGTTGTCCTTGACCTTTACCTGGCAGGCGAGCCTCCAGCCGTCCTTTATCTGCTTGCGGGTGAAGAATCCGGTCTCGGTGGGGAGGATGGTGCCGCCGCCTTCCAGGACGCGGAGCTTGCACTGGCCGCAGTTGGCTTTGCCGCCGCAGGCCGAAGGCAGGAAGATGCCCTTGTCGGCGAGGGTGTGCATGACATCGCCGCCCATGGGCGCCTCAAGCACCTTGGAGCCGTTGTTGATGTCAATCTGCACCGACCCTGAAGGGGTGAGTTTCGCCTTGATGAACAAAAGAAGGATGACGAGGATGAGAGTTACGGCAAAAATCGTCGCTGCTGCTCCTAAAATGGTATTAAACATAGTCTGTCCTCCTTTTTAAAGTGAAATACCCATGAAAGTCATGAACGCGATGGCCATCAGGCCGACGGTTATGAAGGTGATGCCGATACCCTTCAGCGCGGGGGGAACGTTGGCGTAGGCCATTTTCTCGCGAAGGGCCGCAAGGGCCACGATGGCGAGGAACCAGCCGATTCCGGAGCCCAGGGCATAGACGGTCGCCTCTCCGCAGGAGGCGAAATCCCTCTGCTGCATGAAGAGGGAACCTCCGAGGATGGCGCAGTTCACAGCAATCAGCGGGAGGTAGATTCCCAGGGCAGAATAGAGGGAAGGGGCGAATTTCTCGACCACCATTTCCACAATCTGCGTGAATGCGGCGATGACGGCTATGAAGATGATGAAGCTCAGGAAGCTCAGGTCCACACCTTCGATGAGGGCGTCGGGGGCGAGGACGTACTTGTCGAGCAGATAGTTGATGGGAAGGGTGCAGCAAAGCACGAAAATCACGGCGACCCCGAGTCCTGCAGCCGTCTTGACATTCTTCGATACTGCCAGGTATGAGCACATGCCAAGGAAGTATGCGAAGATCATATTGTC
>CAMOVV010000126.1 GCA_946627685.1 uncultured Bacteroidales bacterium | reverse complement strand
CGGATTTCCCTCCTTGATATGGTCGAAGTATTCCGACATATTGAATGCTATCGCGGGCACTTTATGATAGGGCTGGTCTTCCTGGATGAGGTCCAGTTTGAGATGGGTGCCGCCGGCGCCGACTTTACGGCCGTCACCGGAATCATAAACTCCGCGTGTCATGAAAACGGGATTGCCGTTGCCCGGGCCGAAGGGCTGGAACTGCTTGAGGATGCGGAAGAACTTGGGGGTAATCTGGGAGAAGTCAAGCTGGCAGTCGATATGAGTGACCGGGGTCAGCATCTCCTTGGTGATTTTCTTCCCTATGAACCTGTCCAGCCTGCTGCTGAATTCCTTGAGATTCTCCTCCTTGAGGGTGAGGCCGGCCGCGTACACATGGCCGCCGAAGTTCTCGAGGAGGTCCGAACAGCTCTCAATGGCCTCGTAGAGGTCGAAGCCGGAAACGCTTCTGGCAGAGCCGGTAACGAAGCCGTTGGACTTGGTGAGGACGACCGTCGGCTTGTAATACGCCTCAACGAGACGGGAAGCCACGATCCCCACCACTCCCTTGTTCCACAGGGGATTATAGACGATTGTCGCGTTGGTGGAAGCGAGGGCCTTTCCTTCGCTGACCATCTGGACGGCCTCGCCGGTTATTTCCCTGTCGATGTTCTTGCGCTCGGTATTGTTGTCGTTGACCTTGGCGCCGATGTAATTGGCCGTCCTGTCGTCGGCGGCGGTCAGAAGTTCGACGGCCAGCCTTCCAGTCTCCATCCTGCCGGCGGCGTTGATACGGGGCCCGATTTTGAAGACGATATCGTCTATGGTGATGTGTCCCGGCTCCAGCTTGGAGAGGTTTATCATCGCGAGAAGGCCCTTGCGGGGATTCTCGTTCAACTGTTTAAGCCCGAAATGGGCGAGAATCCTGTTCTCGCCGACCATGGTCACGAGGTCGGAGGAAATGCTGACGACGAGAAGGTCGAGAAGGGGAACGAGGGTCTCGAAGGGGATGCCGTATCTCTTTGAATAGGCCTGGACCAGCTTGAAGCCTACCCCGCAGCCGGAAAGGTCGTCGAAGGGATAGTCGCAGTCTTCCCTCTTCGGGTCGAGGACGGCCACGGCGGGGGGAAGCTCCTCCTCGGGAAGATGATGGTCGCAGATTATCACGTCTATCCCCTTTTCAGCGGCATACCTCACCTTCGAGGCGGCTTTTATCCCGCAGTCCAGGGTGATGATGAGGCCGAATTTGTTGTTGGAGGCCCAATCTATGCCCTTGTAGGACACTCCGTAGCCTTCGTCGTAGCGGTCGGGGATATAGAAATCGACATTGGATGAATACCTCCTCAGGAAGGAATACACGAGGGAGACGGCCGTCGTGCCGTCAACGTCGTAGTCGCCATAGACCAGGATCTTCTCCTCGGCGGTTATGGCCCTGCGGAGCCTCTCGACGGCGGCGTCCATATCCTTCATCAGGAAGGGGTCATGGAGGTCGTCAAGGGAAGGACGGAAAAAGGAACGGGCCTGCTCGAAGGTGGTCACGCCCCTCTTCACCAGAAGCTGGGCGAGCACCTTGTCAACCCCGAGCTCGGCGGCCAGGCGGCCGGCAACCTCGGAATCGGCGGGAGTTTCCACAATCCATTTCCTTTCTTTAGCCATATCACACAAATATAACCATAAAAAATGAAACTTTGGAATTTATTCAGTACTTTTGCGAACTAGGCAGAGATTATTAAGACTATTACATATATGGCAAACATTGAACTGAGCGAACAGGAAGAGGTAAGAAGGCAGTCTCTCGCCCGCCTCAAAGAATTGGGCATCAATCCCTATCCGGCCCCCCTTTACCCGGTGAACACCACGGCCCGGGCTATTCAGGAAGGATTCGACCCGGAGAAAGGGAACTTCGACGACGTGTGCATCGCAGGACGCATAATGTCCCGCAGAATCATGGGAGCGGCCTCTTTCATGGTAATCCAGGACGCTTCCGGCAGAATCCAGGCCTACGTCAAGAGGGATGAAATCTGCCCCGGCGAGGACAAGACGATGTACAACACCGTTTTCAAGAAACTGCTCGACATCGGGGACATCGTAGGTGTGAAGGGATACGCCTTCATCACCCAGACCGGAGAGCTGACCGTCCACGTCAAGGAACTCACCCTGCTGAGCAAGTCGCTCAGGGTGCTTCCCATCGTCAAGGAAGCCGACGGCAAGGTGCATGACGCCTTCACCGACCCCGAGCTCCGCTACCGCCAGAGATATGTGGACCTCATCGTGAACCCCCAGGTGCGCGACGTCTTCGTGAAGAGGGCCCAGATTATCAACACCATGAGGGAATACTGCTCGGATGCAGGATATCTCGAGGTCGAAACCCCTGTTCTCCAGTCCATTCCGGGAGGAGCCACGGCCCGTCCGTTCATCACCCACCACAACGCCCTCGACATTCCCCTCTACCTGAGGGTAGCCGACGAGCTGTATCTCAAGAGGCTCATCGTGGGAGGCTATGACGGAGTGTTCGAGTTCTCCAAGGACTTCCGCAACGAGGGCATGGACAAGACCCACAACCCCGAGTTCACCCAGATGGAGCTCTACGCAGCATACAAGGATTATATCTGGATGATGGAATTCACCGAGAAGATGCTGGAGAAAATCGCCCTCAAGCTGCACGGCACGACCGTGGTGGAAATCGAAGGCAACCAGATTGATTTCAAGGCCGGATACAGGAGGGTAAGGATCCTGGACGCCATCAAGGAATATGCGGGAGTGGACGTGACCGGCATGGATGAAGAGGCCCTGAGGGCCACCTGCAAGAGCCTCAAGGTGGAAACCGACCCCACCATGGGCAAAGGCAAGCTGATAGACGCCATTTTCGGCGAGTTCTGCGAAAAGAACTTCATCCAGCCCACCTTCGTCACCGACTATCCCGTTGAAATGTCTCCCCTTACAAAGAGATGCCGCTACGACGACTCCCTCACCGAGCGTTTCGAGCTCTTCGTCAACGGCCACGAGCTTTGCAACGCCTATTCCGAGCTCAACGACCCTATCGACCAGCTCGCAAGGTTCGAGGAGCAGGCAGCCCTCAAGTCCAAGGGAGATGACGAGGCCATGTATATCGACTATGACTTCGTCCGCGCCCTCGAATACGGAATGCCTCCAACTTCCGGCATCGGCATCGGCATCGACCGCCTTACCATGCTCATGACCGGAAAGACCACGATCCAGGACGTGCTCTTCTTCCCCCAGATGCGTCCGGAAAAGATGGCTTCCGTGCAGAAGAACGAGGAAGAATAACCTTTCCGATGCGTACCGAACAGGTCAGCTCCGGGAACAATCCCAAAATCAAGGAGCTTCTGGCGCTGGGCTACAAGTCCAGGACCAGGAGGGACAAGGGGCTGTTTCCGGTGGAAGGAATCCGGGAAGTCCAGAGATGCCTGGACGCCGGATTCCGTGCAAGGACCTTGTTCAGATGTACGGAAATCCTCAGGGACAAGGACTTTGCCCCGATTGCGGAATCCGCCCTCAAAGGCAATCCGGACTGCAACTGCGTGGAGGTCACTCCCCAGGTTTATGACAAGATAGCCTACAGGGGCGGAACCGAAGGAATCATCGCCGAGGTGGAGTGGAAGGACAGGACGCTTGATGACCTGACTTTCAAAAAGCCGGAGGCTCCGCTTGTCGTGGTGCTGGAGAATGTCCAGAAGCCCGGCAACCTCGGAGCCGTCCTCAGAAGCGCCGACGCGGCCGGAGCCGATGCCGTGCTCGTGTGCGATTCAGCCTGCGACCTCTACAACCCGAATGTCGTAAGGGCCAGCGTAGGAGCCGTTTTCACGGTTCCGACAGTACAGCTCACAAATGAAGAGGCCCTGTTCTGGCTGCGCAGGCATGGCTTTAAAATCTACACCGCACAGCTTCAGGATTCCGTTCCGTATTACGATTCCGACATGAGCGGGGGCACGGCCATAGTGATGGGTGCGGAAGACACCGGCCTCACATCCTTCTGGCGAAAGGCCGCCGACCGCCATATCCGCATTCCCATGCTGGGGGTCGAGGATTCCCTCAACGTCTCAGTCTCCACCGCCATCCTCCTCTACGAAGCCGTCCGCCAGAGACTTGCATAGGGCCTGCAGAGCAAGGGCAAGCCTATTTCACCTGAACGCGGAAGAGGGCGCAGCTGCGGGGCGTCGGGAGACTTATGGTGAATCCGTCCATGAGAGTCTTTCCGGAAAGGGTGATTTCCTCCTTGGAATCCATGTTCCTGACGATATACTCCTTGTCGGGCGAAAGTCCCTTTAGGCAAGCCTTGAAGGCGTCTTGGGGGCTTTCCGGCCTTCTGAAAGCAAGCACGAAAGAGGAGTCATCCGACTTCCTGTGCAGCTGATAGACAATCCATCTCTTAAGCGAGGCGATGTCTGATATGCCAGACAGCGGATAGAAATCTTCAAGGTAATACGGCTGAATCATGCGGTATTCGTCCTGGACACGCTTCATCTCAAGGAACGAGAAATGGTGGTCGGTCAGCTTGTAGTTCATGACCATGGCCGAGCTGTATGCGGAGCGGGAGCCATAGGTGTCGGTGGTATAGACACCGGTACCGTTCATGGGCAAGAACCATGACAATCCGTATGTCTGGTTCTGGTATCCGTTCACCTCTCCGTACGCGTAGTCGGTCCTCCAGAGGGGGGCGCTCCTGCCGGCAGTCTCGATGTCGAGGCGGCGGCCTCCGCTGGCGCAGTTGTCGATGAGAAGCCCCGGGAAGCGTTCCAGAAGACCGTCCCAGTAGGCATAGAGGCCTTCAATGTAGTGCGCCTCGGTGATGCCTTCACGCCCCGGACCGTCGGCGGCAGCCCAGTGGTCGGAAGGATCCATGTTGAAATCCTGCCTGTAATAGTCTATGCCCC
>CAMOVV010000125.1 GCA_946627685.1 uncultured Bacteroidales bacterium | reverse complement strand
CATGGAGCAGGGAAAGAACCACATCGACGCTGTCGAGATACTCATAGAACCTCGCGAGTTTCGAAATTTTCTTCTCGACAAACGCAATAAGCTTCTGGTCGGCGTCGAACTTGAGCGATTTGATGTTAATCTCCATTTTTACCTCCGCTTTTAGCCCTTGGATGGGCGGTTATATAAACTTTTTTCAGCTTTTCGACGGAATTGTGCGTATAAACCTGGGTGGCGGCGAGGGATGAATGCCCGAGGAGTTCTTTTATCGAGTTGAGGTCGGCCCCGTCGTTGAGAAGGCCCGTAGCCAAAGTATGCCGCAGCACATGCGGCGATTTTCTCCCGGTAATCCCGCTGACACCTTCCAGCTCCCGCTTCACCGTCCTTTCCACGAACATCGGATAGAGCCTGCGCCCTCCCGTGCCGATGAAAAGAGCTTCCGCGGCGAGCCTTTTGCGCCCAACCATCGATTCCGCTGCTTGTAAATATAGTGAAATTTCCTTACATAGAGAAGGAATCATCGGAATTTCTCTCGTCTTGTCCCCTTTTCCCCTCACCTTCATCATAGACCTTCCGAAGTCCACGCTCCCGATATTCAGGGAGATAAGTTCCGCACGCCGCACTCCGGCGGAAAAAAGCGTGCTGACGATGGCCCTGCCCAGGCGCCGCCCGTACATCTGAAGCGGGGTCTTCCACACCGCTCCTTCCTTCCCCCTGCCGGTCTTCCCGACGAAGGGGCCGTAGGATTTCAGAATCTCAAGCTCTTCCTCGCCGGCGCTGTGGGCGGTGGATGAAAAATACTCCTTCATGGACTCGTCCCTGTAGAAGGATGGGAGCCTCTTTTCCGTCTTGGGACGGGAAACGGCCTTCACCGGATTGGACTGCAGCAGACCCTTTTTCATGAGGAAACGGCACAGTCCGCTGAGGACGGAAAGGTGGAGGTTCACCGTCCGCGAATCTTTCCTGGCGCCGACTTCCCCCTTCATGAGAGCCACCTCGTAACTTCTTATCATTGAAGTATTAAGCCCTTCCATAACATCGCAGTCGCACCACGACGAGAAGCCGTCCAGGACTTCCTTGTAAATCGCGCAGGTGCGGGGCGAATATCTCCTCACCGAGGAGATGTATGAAAGGTATTCTCCTACAGGGTCCATGACTGTCCTACTTGACTTCCTTCAGGCCGAGCGAGGGGGCGTTCTTTCTCATGAAAGCGTCGGCCGCCTCAAATTCGTTAGGGATGACCCCGTCGAGGATGGCATCCTTCACCATCTCCTTGAGAGTCCCGATTTCCTTGCACGGAGGGATGCCGTACACCTCCATCACATATTCCCCGGTAATGGGATTCTTGAAGTTGCGGATGGCGTCCTTCGCCTCCACCTCGGCCAGCTTGCGGAGAACGAGGTCGAAATTCGCCCGGATGCGCTTCACCTTGGCCGGATTCTTGGAAGTGACGTCGGCCTTGCACAGCGTCATGAGGTCGTCTATGTCGTCCCCGGCATCGAAAAGAAGCCTCCGCACGGCCGAATCAGTGACTCCGTCGTCCACGAGGGCTATCGGCCGAAGGTGCAGGCCCACAAGCTTCGCGACATATTTCATCTTCTCGTTGAGGGGCATCTTCAAAGACTTGAAAATCTTCGGCACCATCCTCTCCCCCACCACTTCGTGGCCGTGGAAAGTCCAGCCGAGGACGGGGTCGTAGCGTTTGGTGGCTGGCTTCCCGATGTCATGCAGGAGGGCCGCCCACCTGAGCCAGAGGTTTTCCTTTCCGGAAAGGGCTTCCGCCTCGGCCACATTGTCAACCACCTGGAGGGTGTGGGAGAAGTTCTCCTTATGTCCCTTTCCCTCAACCGTTTCCACTCCTTTCAGCTTGGCGAGGGAAGGCAGGATCCACTCCAGGAGGCCGGTTTCGTCAAGAAGGCGGAAGGCAACTGAAGGCCTTGGGGAAAGGAGCATCTTGTCGAGCTCTTCCACGATTCTCTCCTTTGACAGGATTTCCAACCTGGGGGCCATCCTCTTCATGGATTCGAGGGATTCGGGGACGATGGTGAAAGGGTGGCCGGGGGTGGAGAGCTTGGCGGTAAACCTTATGGCCCTGAGCATCCTCAGTGGGTCGTCGCTGTAAGTGACATCAGGGTCGAGGGGGGTGCGGATGGTTCCCGTGGAGAGGTCCCTGATGCCGCCGAAGGGGTCAACCAGGTTCCCGAAATCTTCCTTGTTCAGGCTGAAGGCCATGGCGTTGATTGTGAAATCCCTGCGTTTCTGGTCGTCTTCAAGGGTGCCGTCCTCCACGATGGGCTTGCGGGACTCCCGGCGGTAGGATTCCTTCCTCGCCCCGACGAACTCCACCTCCATCCCCTTGTATTTCAGCATGGCGGTGCCGAAGCTGCGGAACACGCTCACCTTGCATTTCTTCCCCTCAAGGGCCGTAATCCTGTCGGCGACGGCCTGGGCCAGGGCGATTCCGCTCCCCTCGGTCACGATGTCGATGTCCGTGTTGGGCCTTCCGAGAAAGCAATCCCTTACAAATCCGCCTATTACGAAAGCCCTGGCTCCGGAAATCTCCGCAGCCTCGCTGACAATCCTGAAAATCCTGTGGTCGAGGTATCCCTCCGCAATGGTGGTCATCACGCTTACAAATCATTATAGTCAGGGAGGGCGGGAAGTTCTTCAAACCCTTCCCCCCCCTTTCTGTACACCCTTGTTTCCCTTCCGTTGGTAATGACGAGAATTTTCGCTCCGAGAACGGAATCATACCTCAGGGCCTGATCGATAACCTCCTGGCTGAGAGGCACATCATCCCTCTTGCATTCCACTGCCAGAACCGGCCTCAGGTCCCTTCCGTACACAAGTATGTCGGCCCTGTATTTCTTGCGGCCGAAACTCATGCTCACCTCGCTCATCATAAGCTGCGGGGGCACGTGGGCCTGCACCTGGAGGATGGAAATGAACCACTGCCGCACCTTCTCTTCGGGAGTAAGGGCGACTTTCTTCTTTCTCAGGGGGTCCCACACGTACCTATCGGCCATATTCTGTCTCAACGGTATTTTCTCCAAAATTAGTCATTATCTTCCAAAAATAAAAAACGCGGCCCTTTTGTTTTTTTGGTATATTTGCGGTTGCAACCAATCTCCGGAACGACATGCTCAAGATTTTCTGCAAGAACACCGGCGCCTACCAGGAATTCCAGGAAGGGACCACCCTTCTCGACATGGTTCCCGCCTTTCTCCCCGACCATCCCTCGGACATCCTCTCCGCCATCGTCAACAACGTGTCCGAAGGCCTGAAATTCAGGGTTTACAACAACAGGGACGTAGAGTTTCTCGACTACAGGTCCTACAACGGCAGGAACACCTACTGCCGGTCCCTGTGCTTCCTTCTGTGCAAGGCGGCGAAGGACATCTTCCCGCAGGGGAAAGTGGTCCTGAGACGGCCGATTTCGAAGGGATATTTCTGCCGGATGGACAAGGGCGACGGCACGGACCTTACCGTGGACGACATCGGGAGGATTACCGGCAGGATGAGGGAAATCGTCGATGAGGACATGGCCTTCTTCCGCCACGAGGTGCAGACGCCCGAGGCCGTGGAAATTTTCCGAAAAATGGGCTGCGAAGACAAGGTGACCCTTCTCGAGACCACTGACGACATCTATATAACCTTCTACACACTCGGCGGCACCCCGGACTTCTACTACGACGCCCTGGTCCCCTCGGCGGGCTACCTGAAAGTCTGGGACCTCATACCCTTCCGCGACGGGATGCTCCTGCGGGTGCCCGACCGGCACGACCCCGCCAGCCTCGCCCCGATGGTGTCCCAGCCCAAGACGTTCGAAGTCTTCTCGGAGAGCCTGCGCTGGAACAAAATCATGAACCTGTCCAACGTCGGCGACGTCAACAAGTCCTGCATGGAAGGCGGGGCCACCGACCTCATCCAGATTGCGGAAGCCCTGCAGGAGAAGAAAATAGTCCAGATTGCAGAAGAAATCGACAGGCGTTATTTCTCCCGCGACAAGGTGAAAGTGGTACTCATAACGGGGCCCTCCTCCAGCGGCAAGAGCACCTTCTGCAAGAGGCTCAGCATCCAGCTCAAAGCCTGCGGCCTGAGGCCCGTGTCCTTCTCCACGGACGACTATTTCGTGAACAGGCTGGACACGCCAAGGCTCCCCGACGGCTCCTTCGACTTCGACAACTTCGACACCGTGGACCACGACGCCCTGCAGGAAGACGTGATGAGGCTGCTCGCCGGAGAAGAGGTAGAAGTGCCTGAATACAATTTCGTTACAGGTTTAAGGGAGTATAACGGCAAGAAGCTTTCCCTCCCGGAAGGGACGGTCCTTCTCATCGAAGGCATCCACGCCCTGAACCCCAGGCTGACCGACAAGATTCCCGACAGCGGAAAGTTCAAGATTTTCATAAACACCATCACTTCCATCTCCCTGGACGACCACAACTGGATTCCCACCAGCGACAACCGCCTGCTGCGAAGAATCGTGCGGGACTCCAACAAAGGGGCTTTCACGGCCCGGGAGACGATATCCAACTGGCCGAATGTGAGGCGCTCCGAGGTGAAATGGATTTATCCCTACCAGGAAGACGCCGACGTCCTTTTCGACTCCACCTACCTCGTGGAGTTCGCGGTCTTCCGCCCGAGAGCCGAGAGGATTCTCGCCACGGTCCCCAAGAACTGTCCCGAATATGCGGAAGCGCACAGGCTCCTGAACTTCCTGCATTACTTCGTCCCCGTCCCCGAAAAGGACGTTCCCTCCACCTCCCTCATCAGGGGATTCATCGGACAGTAGGGCCCGGGACTATTTCTTTTCGCTCATCACGAATTCGAGGGTGCCTCCGGCGAGGATATCCCGGTGGCTGATTTTCATATCCTTCAGCTTCACCCCGTTGAGGCTCACGCTCTTGACGTAAATCGCCCTGTCCGTCTTG
>CAMOVV010000124.1 GCA_946627685.1 uncultured Bacteroidales bacterium | reverse complement strand
CGGAGAATCCTTCTTTCGAAGTCATCACTCCCCTTCTGTCCAGATGCCAGGTTTTCGTGCTGAAATCCCTGGAAATCGCCGACATGCAGACCCTGCTGGAAAGGGCGATAGCGAAAGACGAGGTGCTCTCATCAAGGAAAATCACGGTCAGACAGACGGAAGCCCTTTTCAGATATAGCGGCGGCGATGCCCGTAAACTATTGAATATCCTTGAGATAGTAACCGATTCCCAGGCCTCCCGAAGCGAGATTGTCATCGACAACGACACCGTGAGTTCCTGCATCCAGCAGAACATGGCCATCTACGACAAAGGCGGGGAAATGCACTATGACATCATTTCCGCCTTCATCAAAAGCGTGAGGGGCTCGGACCCCAACGCGGCTGTTTACTACCTCGCGAGAATGTTGGCCGGAGGAGAAGATCCGCTTTTCATAGCACGGAGGCTGTGCATCCTTGCCGCCGAAGACATAGGGCTTGCCAACCCCAACGCGCTTCTGCTTGCAAACGCCTGTTTTTCAACAGTACACAACATCGGAATGCCGGAAGCCCGCATTCCTCTCTCCGAGACGACGGTTTACCTTGCCTCGTCGCCCAAGAGCAATTCCGCCTACATGGCGATAGACGCGGCGATGAGACTTGCTGAAAAGACCCAGACCGCCGGTGTGCCCCTGTACCTCAGAAACGCTCCGACAAAGCTCATGGAAGACCTGGGGTATGCGGACGGCTACAAATACGCCCATGACTTCCCCGGCCATTTCGCCGACCTGGAGTTCATGCCGGAGGGCCTGGAGGGCACCGTCCTCTATGAACCGCAGAGCAACAAACACGAGGACGCGCTTAAAGCATATCTTCAAGCTTGCTGGCCTAAATACTACGTAAAGAAATAATTAGAACGGATATCCAACTCCGAAATGGACGGCATACCCGTCCCTCTCGAACCACATTCTGGGCGATATCCACTTGTTTTCCTGACGGGAAGGGTCGTGGAACTTCAAACCCATGTCAAGCCGCAGGAGAAGGAAATTCAGGTCGAGCCTGAGGCCGAAACCCGTGTTGGCGGCGATTTGCGAAGGAGCGGTCTTGAGGGAGAACTTCGTGGTCACTTCCCCGAAACCGTTCTCCCTGACTGTCCAGATGTTGCCCGCGTCGACGAACACCGCTCCGCCCAGCTTCCAGAACAGGGGGAAACGATACTCGATGTTGGCCTCGAACTTCACGTCGCCGGTCTGGCTGGGAATTATGAACAACTCGTTGAGTGGCTCGTTGCCGGGGCCTATGGAGCGGGCCTGCCATCCCCTCAGGCTGCTGGCTCCTCCCGAATAGAACTGCTTTTCAAACGGAATGGAGAAGGTGTTTCCGAAGGCATAGCCCACGCCGGCAAGGAATCTCGTGGCGATTGCCTGGGAACCCTCCTTTCCGAAAACCCAGGTCTTCCCGATGGAAAATTCGCCTTTGACATACTGCGAATACATAACGCCCCAAATCAAGTGGTTGCCGAACTCGTCCTGCTTCATGAGGGAGTTGAAAAGGCTCAGCACGTTGCCGGATGCGTCAACCTGCAGACGGAAATAATTATAGGTCTCCTTGGGATTTGGGGAAGTGGTGGTCGAATAGGCCAGGGTCATGCTGGAGCCCGCGTCGAAGTGGTCCTGATAGGCATTCCACAGGAAACGGTTCTGGGCCAGATTGTTGTAGAAGTCCGGATCCATGTCGAAAATGCGGACTATGTTCACCTGGAGCGGATAAACCGACAGCAGGGCCCTCCTGAGCCTTATGCCCGTATATCCGAAAGAGGTGGAAATCCTGTTCCTGGTGAACTCGGGACGGCTTTGGAAGTTGTCAGAAAAGTTGATTTCCGTGCGGGGGACCACTGGACCACGGAAAAACCTCATCGGAATCCCTATGAGGCGGGGAATGCTCAGGCCGGTGGAGAAGCCAAGCTCGTTGGAGTGGATGTCATCGCTAAGCCTGAACTGGAAATTGCCCAGGAAACTGAGGCTGAGCCTCTCCCCTCCTCCGAAAATGTTCTTGTGATAGTAACTCAGCCGGGGCGAAACGCCCATGAGGCCGGAAGAGTTGGTGGAAGCCTCCAGGTTGACCTTGAAGCCCTGTGTCCTTGACTGCGAGAGGTTTATGGAACAATCCACGACATTGGTGTCAGCCTTTGTCATCCCGATGTTCACGGAGTTGAACACGTTGAGCTGGGAAAGCCTGGAATACGTGGTGTTGACGATGCTCTCGCTGTAGGGGGCTCCGGGAGTGATAAGATTCATTTCCCGAAGGATTTTCTCCTTGAATTTCAAGTCTTTATCATGGGAAATCGTCACGTTTCCAAACTTGAATTTCCTGTGAGGCTCGCCGGAGTCCGAGGTCTCGTTCCTCGTGTGGTCCATCACCTTCATCTCGAGACGGGCCAGGCCGTCGCCCGAAAGGGTGTCAGCCTCAAACGTATAGTAGTTTTTGGTAAAGCCGTAATAGCCGAGGTTTCTCATATAGGCGGAAGACCGGGCCGTTTCCGCTTCCAGGGCGTCCTCCGACAGGATGTCCCCCTTCTTGACGGACAGGTTCACAGTGTCGGCAAGAAAATCGGCGGCGAACTCCCCTCCGGACGGAAGAACAAAGTCTATATCGCTGATTTTGTATGTTTTGCCGAGGGTTATCTTATAATCTACTGTAACCTTTCTCCGATTCACGCTCACCTCGCTCTCCACCTTCGAACCATAGTATCCTATATATTCCAGATGGTTGCCTATGTTCTCCACGGACGCTTCCACCAGCTCAGGGTTGTACACGACGGGAGCCGTGCCTATTCCGCGCAGGACCTTGCTGAAAAAGCCCCTTCCGGATTTTGACGACCAGTTATAGACATTGACGAGAGGGTTCCACCCCATCAGGAAAGAGGTTCCGGCGTGCTGCTTGACGTAGGGCTGCACCTCGCGCACATTGAATCCGGGATCGTTTACCACCTCTATCCTGTTCTTCTCGAGGCGGTACTCCCCTTCTCCCAGGACCCTTGTCGTACTGCAGGAAGACGCCGCGGCAAACGCGAGGACGACGGCCAAGGCCCGGACCACTGTTATTCCCTTTCTTGTCATTGCGGTACAAATTTATTGTTTTCAGGGGAAAACTCAAATTAATTATTGTGTTTTCACCACTTGCGTAAGTTAACTATTAGTTATATCTTTGCTGCTTGTAACCTGTCGGCTGAGATGCCGGCGTATTGTGTGACCAATAACCTTTTTATGTGTCTTGATGAAGAGATTTGCGGCATTCTTGCTGTCCCTGACCCTTACCGCAGCCCTCTTGCATTCTCAAGAGGCTGAAACCGCGTCCACCGGCGCCGATTTCACCATCATTCCCCGGTTGGACATGGGCGCCGTTTTCCCCAAGGAAAACACCTATTTCTCAATGGGAAACACTTCCCTTTACTCCCTGTTTGAGGGCAATTTCACCGAAAGGCTCTCGTTCAGCGTCTCAAACCACTGGCTGACAGGCTTCCAGCCCCCCGTAGGAGACTTCGACTTCACCCCCACGAAAGACCTTTATAAATATCTGGGGCACTCCGACTGGACAAACTGGCTTGACTGGGCCTACATCCGCTATGACGCGGACTCCTGGTTCGCCACCGTCGGAAAGGACCTCATGTACCTGGGAGGCATGGAATCGGACGAATACGACTATGACGTCCATCCCGCCCTCGCCTCTTCCCTTTGGAACAACATGTCCTCATACCAGTGGCAGGTGGCCGCCGGATGGCAGAACGAGACCACGTCCCTCAGCGTTCAGGTGAGCACTTCCCCCTACGGAGAACGTCCCTTCGGCTCCGGAATCTACAATTTCGGCGCGAAATGGGCAGGAGAATACGGGAATTTCAGCAATATCTGGACTTTTACGATGGTAGGGAAAGGTGACGGGGAATACTATCCCCTCGCCTGCCTGGGTCAGAAGCTTGAGCTTGGCGACGTCACCATGAGCATGGACCTCTGGAACGCCGTGGTCAGCGAAGACGAACTCCTTCTCAAAGGGGCTTCAGCATATCTCTCGGCACTCTGGGCTCCTGAAGAAAATGTGGAAATCCTCGTCCGCGGAGGATATGAGCATGCTTCGGACAAGGCGTTCAGGGATGATTTCAACGCCCTCAGGGGCGGTATGGCCGTCCACTGGTATCCCCTTGAAAACCTCAGGCTGCACGTTTCGGCCGGATACTGCCGGGCAAGCTGGGAGAGGCTTTCCGCCCATGCCGGCATTACATGGTATTTCAAGACTCATATAGGGAAAAAATAATGGCGGACAACGAAACCATCATCAGCCTCGAGCATCTTTGCAAAAGATACGAGGGTAAAGAAGTTCTCCACGATATAAACCTCAAAATCCGCAAAGGCGAATTCGTGACCCTGCTCGGACCTTCCGGCTGCGGGAAATCGACCACGCTGCGGCTTATCGCTGGTTTTCTCCAGCCTGACGAGGGAAAGGTGATACTTTCAGGAAAGGACATGACAGGCATTCCGCCCTACAAGAGGCCCCTGAACACGGTCTTCCAGAAATATGCCCTCTTCCCCCACCTGGACGTCTATGACAATATCGCCTTCGGCCTGAAACTCAAGGGAATCCCCGAAGAGGAAATCGACCGGAAAGTAAGGCGGGCCCTCAAGATGGTGACCCTCACCGACTACGAAGACAGGGACGTCGAATCCCTCTCCGGAGGTCAGCAGCAAAGGGTTGCCATAGCCAGGGCCATCGTGAACGAGCCCCAGGTCCTCCTTCTGGACGAGCCCCTCGCCGCCCTCGACCGCAAGATGAGGGCCGACATGCAGATAGAGCTCCGCGACATGCACCGCAAGCTCGGCATCACCTTCATCTACGTCACCCACGACCAGGAGGAAGCCCTCACCCTTTCCGACACCATCGTGGTGATGGACGAAGGGAGAATCCAGCAGACCGGCACTCCCGCGGACA
>CAMOVV010000123.1 GCA_946627685.1 uncultured Bacteroidales bacterium | reverse complement strand
CCCTCTCGGTGGTGTCCACGTCGGAGTGGATGTAACGGCACCTTATCCCTATCTTCGTGAGGTATTCGTCGAGCTCCTCGGCCATCCTTTTGGTGAGCGTGGTCACGAGGACCCTTTCGTCTTCCTCCGCCCTCTTCCTTATCTCTTCCACGAGGTCGTCAATCTGGTTCTTGGTGGGCCGAACCTCTATCGGAGGGTCAAGGAGGCCGGTGGGCCTTACGACCTGCTCCACGACGAGGCCTTCGCTTTTTTCCAGTTCATAGTCCGCCGGGGTGGCGCTCACATAGACCTTCTGCCCGGTGATGGATTCGAATTCGTCGAAGGTGAGGGGCCTGTTGTCAGAGGCTGCCGGGAGGCGGAAACCGTATTCGACCAGCACCGATTTGCGGGAGTGGTCGCCGCCGTACATGGCCCGGATCTGGGGGAGGGTGACATGGCTTTCGTCTATGAAGGTGATGAAATCTTTCGGGAAATAGTCCAGGAGGCAGAACGGCCGCTGGCCGGGTTTCCTGCCGTCGAAATACCTCGAGTAATTCTCGATTCCGGGGCAGTAACCCATCTCCTTTATCATTTCAAGGTCGTTTTCCACCCTCTGTTTCAGCCTTTTCGCTTCGAGTCCCTTCCCGATTTCATCGAAATAGGACAGCTGGGCGGCAAGGTCGTCCTGAATCTCGCTGACCGCCCTTGCGGCCCTTTCCCTGGTGGTTACGAAATTGTTGGCCGGGTAGATGGATATCTCGTCGAGGTCTTCGATGAAGGCCCCCGTGGACGGCTCTATAAGGGCCAGCCGTTCCACCTCGTCTCCGAAGAATTCTATCCTTACGGCGTCGTCGGATCCGCCGAGATACACGTCCACCGTATCCCCGCGGACCCTGAAAGTCCCTCTCTTGAAGTCAGTTTCGGTGCGGGAGTAAAGGCCGTCCACGAGCTGGTAGAGGAGCCTCGTGAGGCTTCTCGTCTCACCCTTTTTTATACTCACGGTCTGCGAGTGGAAGTCCTCCGGGTTGCCGATGCCGTAGAGGCAGGAGACGCTGGACACCACTATGACGTCCCTTCTTCCTGAAAGGAGGGCGGAGGCTGCGCTGAGCCTGAGTTTGTCAATCTGGTCGTTTATGCTGAGGTCTTTCTCTATATAGGTATCCGTCGAAGGGATGTAGGCCTCGGGCTGGTAGTAGTCGTAGTAGGAGACGAAATACTCCACCGCGTTGGCGGGGAAGAAGGATTTGAACTCTCCGTAGAGCTGGGCCGCCAGGGTCTTGTTGTGGCTGAGGACTAGGGCCGGCCGCTGGAGCTTTTCAATCACGTTAGCCATCGTGAAAGTCTTCCCGGAGCCGGTCACGCCGAGGAGGGTGACGTCTCCGACACCCTGGGAGAGGGCCTTGCAGAGCCCTTCTATCGCCCCGGGCTGGTCCCCTGAAGGCTTGTATTCCGATTCCAGTCTGAATTTCATGTCTTTAGTGTGAAGTCCGGTCTTGAGGCGGCTTTCTGTCATGACAAATTTACATTCATCGTGCCATTATTGCAAGCGTGTAGCGTCATTAAACGTTTAATAAAGAATTTTTCTGGGATTCTTGCGTATTAAATAAAAAATTTCTACATTTGCACAAAATATGTGAAGAAGCCTGTGGCTTGTTACAACGAACAAAGCGAGTATTAACAATAAATTTTTATTCTAATAAAACATGAAAAGTTTAAAAACTATTTTTGGAGCAATTGCTATCGCAACTCTCCTTGGCGTCTCCTTCAGCGCTTCCGCTCAGGAGAACAACAACCGTGACGAGAACGGAAACATCGTTCGCGGAGCCTATGAAACCAACAGGTTTGGTGACAACTGGTTCATCAATCTTGGCGGCGGTGTCAACACCGTTTACAACGATAAGGAAATCGGCAACTTCAAGCCTGCTGTAAAGGTTGAGCTTGGCAAATGGTTCACCCCTTCCGTTGGTGCACGTGTCGGCTGGCAGGGCATCAAGGACGAAATCAAGGACTATCCTAACAACGTCAACGGATTCCACTTCTTCCACGGCGACCTCCTCTGGAACCTCTCCAACGCCCTCAGCGGCTACAAGGAGACCCGTTTCTGGGATTTCATTCCTTTCGTCGGCGCCGGCGCTCTTCTCACCACTGACAAGAACGATAACAAGAACTGGGAGTATGCCACTTCCGCAGGTCTCATCAACAACTTCCGTCTTGGCGGACATGTTGACCTCAACCTCGAAATCGGCGCCCTCCTCGGCCGTGAGTCTGCTTACACCGGAAAGCTCAGGTACATCGGCTTCCCTTACGCTACCCTCGGCCTCGGCTTCAACCTTGGCAAGAGCAACTGGGACCGTCACAGCACCATCACCCCTGTAGTTGTTCCCGTTCCCTTCACTGTTGATCAGTACAACGCCCTCAAGAACAGGGTAGCTGAGCTCGAGAAAGAGAACGCCGCCCTCAGGAACAGGATCGCTGAGCTCGAGGCCCGCAAGCCCGAGACCGTCTATGTTGACAACACCGTTCCTTCCTCCGCCACCATCTACTTCGACCTCGGTTCCTCCAAGATCTCCGCTAGGGAGCAGGCTCACCTCGAGTACTATGCTTCCACTCTTCCCAAGGACGCCAAGGTTACCGTCATCGGCTCCGCCGACAGTGGCACCGGTACTCCTAAGATCAACTCCAAGCTCTCCGCTGACCGTGCAAAGGCCGTTAAGGACCTCCTCGTCAGCAAGCTCGGACTCTCCGAGAACAACATCAATGTTGAGACCGCTCTCGACGTGTTCGATACCCCTGCAAAGAGCCGCGTGGTTATCGTGAAGTAATTCTCATAGAGAACATGCAATAAAAAGGGCGTCCTCAAAGGACGCCTTTTTTTTGTCGTGTCATGTCGTCGGCTAAGCCGCCGTGAAAGCCTTGGAGGATTCCTACTTGTGTTTTGAGAGGAAGGCCAGGTGAGTGTCGGCGGCAATTTTGTCGATTATGGCGCAGACAATCTTGAAGGTTTTGCCGTCGCGGGAGTAGTTCGCAGGGGTGACGAAACTCACCCTTCCCTGCCTGTGTAGCTTGGCCGCCTTGGTTTTCTCTTCCTGGGAATCGGGGTCGTAAACCGCAATCGAGTGGCCGCCGAACATTTCCACAATCTTCATGCTGGGCACGTCGGTCTCTCCGTCGCCGAAATAAATCATGTTGGGGAAGGGAATCCTTTTGTTCTCGTCCGCCACGCTGGCATTCACCATTTTAGAGTCCCTGGAGGAGAATATGCCCTTGCTTATCTTGAACATGAACTGGGTCTTTGCAGTGTAGTCCACCGCGATTCCGGGCCATTCTGCCTCCCCGTTTTCATCGTAGAGGTAGGTGCAGGCGAAGATATGCTTGAATTCTCCTGCGATGGGACTCCCCTCGATGATTTCCTTGAGGCCGGAAGAGTTGATGTAGTGCTCTATCCTTATGCCTTTGGACTCGCCGTAGGCGTTGACTGCTCCGAACCATTCCTTCACGCCTGGATACAGCTTTATATGCTGGCCGAAATGCTTGAAGTCGCTTTTGCGAAGCTTGATGCCGTGCCTTCTGGCCTCGTCGAACATCAGCTTCATGTATGAGAGGATGTTGCTGGCGTCCTGCCCCTTGGCGATTCCGTCGCTCATGCTCCAAAATTCCTCTGGAGTGGACCCTATGGCCTGGATGAAGCCGAATTCCTGCATGTTGCCGGGGGAGAGGGTGCCGTCAAAGTCATAAATCAGGGCAACGATGGGTTTCTTTCTCATATTATCTGATTTTCATGCAAATATACTTAAATTCATTTTTTTAGGAGGAATCTATTTGTTATTTTTGTCTGATAGACAAATAAAATATATATGGAACATTATTTGGCAAGATTGCAGGAAGCGACCCGTAAGTATTGGGATAAATCCGCCCTGAACACATGGCAGGGCGAAGGATACACCTACGGACAGGTAGCTACGCGCATTGAGAAATATCATATCTTTTTCTCGAAGGCGGGATTTTCCAAAGGGGAGCATTTCGCCCTCTGTGGCAAAAACGGAGCCCATTGGGGTATAACCTATCTTGCCATAAATACTTACGAGGCTGTTGTCGTCCCTATCCTGAATGACTTCACCCCGGAAAGCGTCGAGAATCTCACCGACCATTCCGACAGCGTGATCCTTTTCACCGACGAAGCCAAGTGGAAGACCCTCAACATCGACCGCATGCCCAAGCTCCGCATGGTCTTCGATTTCGAGACCCTCAGGATACTCTGGTGCAAGGACCCTTCCATTTCAGCCGCCTTCGCCACCCTGGACAAGGAATTCGACGAGAAATGGCCCTCCGGTTACGGCCCCGGGGATGTGGTGTTCCCGACGGACAACTGGGACGACCTCGCCGTCATCAACTACACCTCCGGCTCCACCGGCAATCCCAAGGGTGTCATGCTGACTTTCAGGAACTTCAGCGCAAATGTGGATTATAGCCAGAGGAACGTGCCCTCTTCGGACAAATTCAGGATGGTGTCCATGCTTCCAATGGCCCACATGTACGGCCTCGTGATAGAGTTTATCTACCCCCTGTGCAATGGTACGGCCATTTACTGGCTCGGCAAGGCTCCCACCCCCACCACCCTTCTGAAGTGCATGGCCGATGTCAAGCCCTACCTCCTCATTACCGTGCCCCTTGTGATGGAGAAGATTTTCAGGTCGAAGATAGCTCCTATCGTGGAAAAGCCCGCGGTGAAGCTGGCGACCAAAATCCCCGGCATCAGGAACTTGATTTACAATAAGATAAGGGACGGCCTCGTGAATGCTTTCGGAGGCGAGGTCCAGCAGTTCATCATGGGCGGAGCGGCCCTCAATCCGGATGTCGAAAAGGCATTCCGCAAGATGGGCCTCCCGTACACCGTCGGCTACGGCATGACCGAGGCTGCACCTCTGCTGGCATACGCCGAACCCTGGATCTTCGCTCCCGGCTCCTGCGGCCTCAAGCTCGACAGCGCCGAAGTCCGCA
>CAMOVV010000122.1 GCA_946627685.1 uncultured Bacteroidales bacterium | reverse complement strand
AAGGCATCTGATAATCGTCCAAAACTTACTCAGGGAAACAAACCTTGGGACGGTGGCTTCCTTATCTTAAGCGAGGAAGAACGTGAAGATTTGATAGCAAAATATCCCAGTGCGGATTCCTTTATCAAGAAGTATATCGGCTCATTCGAGTTCATCAATCGCAAGACCCGTTATTGTCTATGGCTCAAGGGAGTAGCACCCGATGAATATCGAAAGATTCCTGAGGTGATGGAGCGCTTAAGAGGCGTAGCTGATATTCGTAGCAAAACAAAGACGGTTGCTGTTCAAGCGCTCGCCGAGACGCCTATGCTCTTTGCACAGATTCGCCAGCCCTCAAGTGATTATATCCTTGTTCCAGAAACCTCATCAGCGAGCAGACGGTATATTCCTATGGGCTTTATGAATAGAGATGTGATTGCGAGCAACTCTACTCTTGTTGCAGAAAATGCATCTTTGAGCATGTTCGCCATTCTCACTTCCGGTGCTCATATGGCTTGGATGAGAACAGTTTGTGGCCGTTTGAAATCTGACTACAGGTATTCTCCTTCAGTTTATAACAATTTCCCCTGGCCGGTGTTGAATGAAAAGACTCAATCTAAGTTAGAAGAGACGGCTAAAGGAATTCTCGAGGCACGTGAATTGTTCCCGAATAGCAGCCTCGCAGACCTCTATGATGAAATGGCGATGCCCCCTGAACTCCGCAAGGCCCACCGTGCCAACGATGCCGCCGTCCTGGAGGCTTACGGCTTCCCCAAGGACTCTTCCGAATCCGACATCGTCGCCCGCCTTTTCAAAATGTATCAGGAACTTGCCAAAATATAGTTAAATCATTATCAAAAAAATAAATTGTACTAAATTGTATATGGCAAACAAGATTCGATTCGGGTTCGTGGGGACCGGCAGGATAAGCGACTGGGTGCTGAAGGGAGCCTTCCTCGACCCAAGGTTCTCCCTGGAGGCGATATGTTCCAGGTCAAAGGAAAGGGCTGAGGCCTTCGCCGCCAAATATGGCGTGAAAAAGACGTTCACCGACGTGGAAGAGATGGCCTCGGACCCGGACGTGGACGCAGTGTATATCGGGACCCCGAACGCGACCCACAAGGATATAGCAATCAAGGCGATGAACAAGGGGAAGGCCGTCCTGTGCGAAAAGCCGATGGCGTCCAATGCGGCCGAGGTCAGGGAGATGATTGCCGCCGCGAAGGCCAACGACGTCCTCCTCATGGAGGCCATGATTTCCACCCTCAACCCAAATTTCAAGGAAGCGGTCCGGTATATGGATGAAATTTCCCCGGTAAGACACTGGTCTTCATCGTTCTGCCAGTATTCGGCGAGATACGAGAAGCTCCTTGGCGGAGAAGTCACCTCCGTCTTCGACCCCGCGATGGCGGGAGGAGCCATCATGGACATTGGCATCTACACCATCTACCCGATGGTGAGGCTTTTCGGCAAGCCGGACTCCCTCTGCGCCTCCCTCCGCACCCTGCCCGTCCCGGATGGTTCCCTTATCGATGTAAGCGGCAGCATCCAATTCTCCTACCCCGGTATGCACGCCTCTGTAATCTACTCAAAGACAGACGATTCCTTCCTCCCTACGGAAATAGCGGGAGAGAAAGGGAACATCCTCCTCGACCAGATCCACATCACCCGCAAGGCCGAATACATTCCCCACTCCGCCCCCACCTCCGGCCGCGGCCTTCCCCCTGAAAGGCAGGACATCACCTGCTCCATGGACGGTGACGAGTACCAGTGCGAATTCCGCGAATTCATAGACCTTCTCACCTACAGCAAGAAAGAATCCGCCGTCAACTCCCTCCAGACCTCCCTCACCGTGATGGAAATCATCGACGAGGCTAGGAGGCAGAACGGCATCACCTTCCCCTCTGACAAGATATGAACAAACTCAAAATCACAGGAATAGCCCTTATTGCAGCCGCCATTCTCACAGGGGGAGGCTACCTTGTCCTGAAAAACATCAGCCCCCGGCAAAGAATCAGCGGGGAGGCCGGAGTGAAAATAGTCCATGAGGCCCTCAGCTTCTACAACAAAAAGGGCCAGAAGATAAACGGCCGCATTTACAGGCCGGAAGGGGCCACCGGCAAGCTTCCCACCGTGGTCTTCTGCCACGGGTTCGGCTCCACGATGTCCTCCGGGGAAGACTTCTGCAAGGCCTTCGCCTCCAAGGGCTGGAACGCCTATACCTTCGATTTCAGGGGAGGTTCCGCCAAAAGCACCAGCGACGGCAGCACCATGGACATGAGCGTGCTCACCGAAATCGACGACGCGGACCTTGTGCTGGACAAACTCGGCAAGGAAGATTTTACCGACAAGAAAAACATCTTCCTCGTGGGTCAGAGCCAGGGAGGAGAGGTGGCCGCCCTCACGGCCGCTTCGAGGAAGGATGTCAGGGGAATGGTCCTTCTGTTCCCCGCCTTCAGCATACAGGATGACGCAAGGACGGCTTACCCCCGCATCAAGGATATCCCCGACTCCACGGCCTTCGGCTTCATCATGGTCGGGAAAGCCTACTTCAAGGACACCTGGAAGATGGACCCTTACAAGACTATAGGAAAATACAAGGGCCCCGTCCTCATCATGCACGGCACCATGGACCAGATGGTGAACTACTCCTACTCGGTGAGAGCCAAGGCCTCCTACAAGGACGCCGTCCTCGAGACCTTCGAAGGAGCCGGCCACGGTTTCACCGGAGCTGACAGGCAAAGGGCGATAACCCTTGCAACGGAATTCATAGACAACAATATACGCTCACGCAAATGACAGACCTCCAATCCATAGCCTCCGCCTTCCGCATCGAAGGGACGGTGAGCGGCATCGCCCCGCTCGGAAACGGCCTCATCAACGACACATTCAAGGTCACGACCACGGGAGATTCCCCCGACTATGTACTGCAGAGAATCAACGACGCGGTGTTTCCCGACGTGGAGATGCTCCAGGGCAACATTGAGGCGGTAACCTCCCATATCAGGAAAAAGCTCTCCGCCGCCGGGGAAGGGGACCTCGACCGCAAGGTACTGAGATTCATCCCCTTGAAAGACTCCCCCAAGACCTTTTTCTACGACGGGAAAAAGTATTGGAGGCTGTCTGTCTTTATCCGCGACGCCTTCACCTACGAGACCGTGAATCCGGAGTATTCCTTCTGCGCCGGGAAGGCCTTCGGGAACTTCGAAGCCATGCTCTCTGACATGAAGGAAGAAATCGGAGAGGTGATTCCGAATTTCCACAACATCGAATTCCGCCTCTGGCAGCTTGCCCTCGCCGTCAAGGCGAACAAGGCGGGAAGGCTCGGCCCCCACGCCCACGAACTCCATGAAATCCTCGAAGACATCGACGCCCACGGGGTTGAAATGTGCAGGGGCGAACAGCTCTTCCGCGAAGGAAAGCTCCCGAAGAGAATCTGCCACTGCGACACGAAGGTGAACAACATGCTCTTCGACTCCGAAGGGAACGTCCTCTGCGTCATAGACCTCGACACCGTGATGCCGAGCTTCGTATTCTCGGACTACGGCGACTTCCTCCGCACCGGAGCCTCGACCCTTCCCGAGGACGACCCCGACATCGACGCGGTGGACTTCAGGATGGACATCTTCGAAGCCTTCACACGCGGCTACATCGAAGGCACCGCCTCCTTCCTCACTCCGGTGGAAAAGGAAAACCTCCCCTACGCCGCCTGCCTCTTCCCCTTCATGCAGGCCGTAAGGTTTTTCGCGGACTACCTCGACGGAGACCTCTACTACAAGACAAAATACCCCGAGCACAACCTTGTCCGCACACGCAACCAACTGAAACTCTTCCACTCGGCCCTCGCCAAAGAAGAGGAAATGAGAAAATACATACTGTCGCTATAAATGGACGCCCTCATAACATACGTAAACGGCCTGGACCCCCTCTGGCGGGAAGATTATGCCAAGGTTTCCAGGGAGCCGGCCCTCGTGAAAAGATACCGGGACTGGGGAACCATGAAATACCTCTTCCGCGGAATTGAAAAGCACATGCCCTTCATAGACAGGATTTTCCTTCTGGTGGCGAGGGACAGCCAGGTGCCCTCCTGGGTAAACAGGGACACCGTCCGCGTGGTTCTCCACGAGGAAATCATCCCGGGGGAACATCTTCCAACCTTCAACAGCAGCATGATAGAGATGTTCCTGCACAGAATCCCGGACATCAGCGAAAAATACCTCTATTTCAACGATGACATGTTCCCTGTCGCGAAATGCTCCGAGGAGGATTTTTTTGACGGCGACGTGTCAAAGATTGGTTTTTCAAAGACCTTCCTGGCCGGGAGCGCGTTCAAACGGCTCGCAAGGGACTCGGACCATCTCGCCCGCAAGGCCCTGGGAATGGGCAAGGGACTGTATTTCATAAGGCCGCAGCACACCTGCTCCCCCATGCAGAAGAGCCTCTGCGAAGAGGTTTATTCTAAGGTGGAACCCGATATCATCCGCTCCCTCTCCCCCTTCAGGGAAAAGGGGAATTTCAACCAATACCTCTTCCTCGACTACATGTACTATAAAGGAAGGGCGAGAAGTGAGAAAATCCCCGCGAAATACAATTCCCTCGCGGTGGCCACCACGGAGAGAATCAGGGGACTGATGCTGAATCCGGGCAGGTACAAACTCATCTGTATCAATGACGTAAGCCTGGATGAAGAAAAATTCCGCCGCTACCGGGAGCAGATAACAGCAGCCTTCGAAGAGGCCTTCCCCGAAAGGTCCCGCTTCGAGATTTCCGCCCCTTAGGACCGTCCGGCCAGGGAGTCGTATGTCTCTTCGAAGAAGGCACGGAGCCCCTTTTCGTCATCTATCATCTTCCGAAGACGCTCAAGGGCCTCAGCATTAGGGCTTTGTGGAATCCACAGTTTCAGGTATCCCCCGTAATAGTATTTCTCGTGCAAATGCTCGACCATCCTTTTCCAATGTTCCTCGCGGGGAAGCTCGGGGTAATGGGAAAGGCCGAACTGGA
>CAMOVV010000121.1 GCA_946627685.1 uncultured Bacteroidales bacterium | reverse complement strand
GATAATGTCTTCGTTCAGACCCTTGTGAATAAATTCCTGCTCGATTTCAGTAACGAACCCCTCTTTATACTCCTGGGCCTGTATGTCCTTGAGTATCTTTTCGTCGCTCATATCCTACTGAAGTTTCAGCAAATCCGCCAGCACAATCGCGGTCATGGCCTCCACGATGACGGGGGTGCGCAGGGCGAAGCAGGTGTCGTGCCGTCCCGGAATCTGAAGGGTCGTCATCTCCCTTGCTCTGAAGTTATATGTCCGCTGAGGCTTGGATATGCTGGATGTTGGTTTGAAGGCTACCCTGAACACGATGGGGTTGCCGTTGGTGATGCCACCGTTCACGCCGCCGGCCCCGTTCTTGCCGGGATGAATCCGGAAGGGCTCGTCGAGATTGTCGAAGGGGTCGTTGTGTTCGGAACCCTTCATGCGGGACGAGCGGAATCCGTCGCCGAATTCGATGCCACGTACGCCGGGAATCGAGAAGACGGCATGGGAAATAAGGGACTCGACAGAGTCGAAGAAAGGTTCTCCCAAGCCTGCCGGCACGTCCCCGACCCTGCATTCCACGACACCGCCGAGGGAATCCCCCTCCTTGATGGCTTCATCGAGAACCTTGCGCCAGATATCGGCGGCTGAAAGGCTGAGATCCTCCCCGACAGGATAACTGTCGCCCCGGCCGTGACCATGGTCCCGGGACACGACGCCTCCGAGGAGTTCATTCTCGTCATTGCGGAGTTTCTCCCCGGCCTCGTCTTCCTCGTTCGCAAGGAAATCCGCGGCGCTTCCGGTGCTCACGGAACAGGAGTCTTCGAAAATGTCCTTCAGGGCAGCATCCCTTGTAACTCCGCCCACTTCAATCAGTTCCGCTCCGATGGGAAAGCCTGTCATCTTTTTGGCGACAACCCCTGCCGCCACTATCGGGAGGGTAAGACGGCCGGAAAAATGCCCTCCGCCGCGGGGGTCGTTGAAATCCATCCACTTGACGGATGCCGTGTAGTCGGCATGGCCGGGGCGGGGAACGTCGTTGAACAGTTTGTAGTCGGAGGAACGGGTGTTGCGGTTGTGGAAGATTATGGTCAGCGGGGCACCTGTAGTACAGCCGTTATACACGCCGCTGAGAATCTGGGGGACATCGTCTTCCGTCCGCGGGGTCGTGCCTTTTGACCCGCTTTTGCGGCGGAGGATATCCCCCATGAAATCCTCAACTTCGAGCCTTATCCCCGGCTGAACCCCGTCCAGGACCACACCGATGGCCTCTCCGTGGGATTCCCCGAAGATAGATACCCTGAATTTTCTGCCGAAACTGTCCATAACCAAAATACAAATATAACAATTATCCGGTAATGCCGGTGAAGGCGTCGAACAAGGGGAGGAAAGAGGGGAAGGATTTGGAGACGCAGGCGGTGTCGTCGATGGTTATGGGTGAATCCGCTCCGAGCGAGGCCACTTTCAGGGCCATGACCATCCGGTGGTCGTGACGGGAGGTGTACTCCCCGCCTCGGAGGAGGTTCCCTGAAAGGATTCTGCGGGAAAGGGGCATTCCGCTGACAGTGAGGATGTCACGGTCGATGGAAGCGGGAACTCCCATCTGCGTGAGCATGGAAAGAATGGCCGAGGCCCTGTCGCTTTCCTTGGAAGCGAGGCGCCCGACTCCGGCGATGTGGCTCTCTCCTTCGCAGAAAGCCGCGAGAACGGATATTATCGGGAACAGGTCGGGGCAGTTGTTGGCATCGGTATCGAAGGCGGTAAGAGGGGCTTTCTGGATGTGTATCAGTCCTTTATGGTCATCCCCCACCTGAGAGAGGCTGGCTCCGGCCTGGGTTAGGATATCCATTATGGAAAGGTCGGCCTGGAGGGAACCCGTATCCAGCCCCTCGAGCTCGCACCTTCCGAAAACGGCTCCGGCGACAAGGAAGTTCGCCGCCGAGCTCCAGTCCCCTTCGATGCTGAAATCCGCGGCCTTGTACCTCTGTCCTCCCTTGACCTTGAATGTGATGCCGGTGCAGAGGGACCAGTCCCCGCTCGTAAGGAAATCTTCCCCTCCCTCCATCTCGCTGCCTATCCTTATCCCGAATTTCTTCAGGACATCAATGGTGATGAACATATACGGGATGCTGCGCGGTTCGGTGACATACACGGTGGAATTCTTATCCCAAAGGGGCAGGGCGGCAAGAAGGCCGGAAATAAGCTGGGAGCCGTCTTTTCCGGAAATCTCCGCCTTTCCCGGGACAAGCGGCCCTTTTACGGTCAGGGGGACCTTGTCGCCGGAAAGCCTTGTCCCGAAGCTCACCATCATCTCCTCGGCCCCTTTCAGGGGACGGGCCAGAAGGGTTTTCTCCCCCTCGAAAAGGCAGGGACGCTCATTCAGGGACGCCATAAGGGGAATCATCATCCTGGTAAGGAAGCCCGATTCGCCGACATGGAGGCTTTCCATGGAAAGGCAGAGCGGGCAAGCCCCGATTCCCTTAATTGAAAGGACGGAGCCGTCCTGAATGACTTCGGCGCCGAGGGCCTTTGCTACGGCGATGGCCGATTCGTTGTCTCCGCAAGGGGAATATCCTGACAAAGAAGAGGTTCCATCGGCCAAAGCAGCCGCGATTATAGCCCTTTGGGCAAAACTCTTGGACGACGGCATGACAAGGGGCCTGCCGGAAATGCCTTTGAAAGAGGTTCCGTACAGGGCCTCCGTCATTTCTTCAAGCGTCCACTGGCCGGGAGCCGTGCCCTCGCCTTCCCGGAGGGCGCAATAGGTGAACGGAGCCCCTTCCCTGAGGCAGTCAAGCCTTGAACGCCTTCCCTCTTTTCCCATGCAGAAAGCGATGAGACTGCCGGGCGAACTGCCTTTGTAAAGGGACATTACGGCACGGACATCGGCCTCGGAAGAGGCCGTGGTGACTATCTTCACCAGGTCGGCTCCGAAGCTGCGGCATTTTTCCATGACGGCGCCGAGTTCTCCGGCGGAAGGGGTTCCGCTGAAATCATGGAAAGACCTTATAAGAAGGGTCCCGCTTTCACCGGCCGCCTTCCTGACCTTACGGCTCACCGAGGGGGGAGCTTCGATTTCGAGGTCGGCATACATTGCCCCTGAACGGATGGCCGCGATGAGCCTTTCCTGGGCTATGGCATAGGCTTTTATCTGCCTTTCCCTGTCATCCGGCACACTGCCTTCCAGCGAAGCGTAAACCTCGGATATGCGGCAGGTGGCGACAAGGGGGGTGTCGGATTCAGAAAACAATTCTTCTATTTCCCCGTCGGAAAGGGGGCAGAGGTCAAGACGGATTTCCGCCATTTCAAGGCCCGGAAGGGCGAGAATCTCCGTGATTTCGCCGAAACCCTTATGCAGTATGCTGACACAAATCATTCTATTTCAGGTATTTGCTGAAAAACTCCCAGACAACTTCGCCGGTGTCGATGTCATCGACGCCCCAGGAATGTTTCCCGTGGACAATGACATAGAGCCAGGTTTCAATCCCGTCGATGCCGCCGGTATATCTGTACCTCACCACGTAACGGCCGTTGTCAGGAGTCTTCCCGGGGATTGTGTCCCGCTTTTCCTGAAGGCAGCGGTTCTTCGCGACGAAGTAGTTGACCGCCTGATGGACAGGCATATACTCTCCCCATCCGCCTTCATTGGTCAAATCCCCTTCCATAAGGGAAGTGGTGTCTTCCGAACCGTGAAGCTCAAACACGGGTATGGGCTTGGGAGCCTCAAGCTGCCGGTACATCCACACCAGCATGAGGCCGGAGATGGGAGCCACGGCCCTGAACACATCCTGCTTGCTGAGAGCCATCAGGTAGCACATTTCCCCTCCGTTGGAGTTTCCGGTTAGGAAGGCGTTGTCCGGACTGAGGTTATACTTTTTCTGCACCGCCCTCGCAATTTTGCAAAGGGCCTTTACGTCATTGACTTCCATCCCTTCCTGGAAAGGATAGCCCACGTTCCAGCTCTTGCCGTCCTTGGGGTCGGGAAGGCCGTCGGGATAGCAGACGGCGAAACCGTGCTTCTCAGCCGCGAACTCGAAGGTTGGCCTGGGCTCGCCGCTGCCGCCATAACCGTGGAGGACCACCACCAGCGGGGCTCCGGGGCGAAGGGTTGTAGGAAGGAACATGTTCCACGTCCTCTCACGGCCGTCAACCTTGAGGGAACCGGACTCTCTTTTCTGCCCTACGGCAGGCAGGCAGGCAAGCAGTATAACCGCCGCAATCGCAATTCTTTTTATCATTTTCCGGAATGTGTGTCGCAAACTATCTTGGCTGTGTCGATATGGTATTTGGTGCCTCCCTTGGCAAGTCGGATCCAGGTCTTGAACTCCCTTTCTCCCTCCGTGAGTTCGATGAGGCGGCAGCCATAGCCGTCGGGGAGATGGCTGTAGGCCCCGCTCCGGCCCGTACACTGGCCGAATACGAGCTTGATGCCGTGCTTGTAGTCCATCAGCATGTTGATGTCGTGGTCATGACCGACGAACACTCCCACCATGTCCTGATGCTCCAGCATCGAGAGGTACAGGCCGGAATTTATCTGGGGACGGCTGAGGCTCTCGTAGCGGTCTCCGATAATCCTGGTCCACCTGTATTCGTAGGCGTCGGCAAATTCGGGGAAGGGAATATGGAAGAAAGAATATGAAGGGACCGGCACTCCGCCGTTTTCGCGGGTGGTTTGCTCGCTGACGGCCTCGTACCAGCGGATTTGTTTTGTGGTAATCCATCCCGAGCCGGGGAGTTCCGGGGTCTCGGCGGAGAAGACGTGGTCGAAATCGAAGCTGTCCCCGGCTACGTCGAGAGAGTCGAAACCGTACACCATCGCCGCCGGCTTCCTGCCTCCCGAAGAGGGAAGGATGGGCAGGGCGAAGTTGGAATAGCCGGGAAGGCCCGGAACGGTAAACCCTTCATTCATGGGTTCTTTCTCCACCCGCTCCTGCATCTGGCGGGTAAACTCGGAACGTCCGGGACCGTTGCCGTGGTCATGATTGCCCCAGCAGATAGCAAAGGG
>CAMOVV010000120.1 GCA_946627685.1 uncultured Bacteroidales bacterium | reverse complement strand
GAGCTGGCCCGTCTCATCCAGATGGTGGAGGAGCACTATGGCAGGAAAATCAACACTTCCACGGAGTTCGAAGCCCTTTCAGTCACAATCGAGAGGGAGACGGGGGACATCGTGTCGGCATCGACCCTGAAACGGATATGGGGATATGTGTCCCTTCGGCCGTCTCCGAGAATCGCGACCCTGGATGTTTTGTGCCGGTTCATCGGTTTCCCTTCGTTTTCAGCGTTTTGCGAAATGTTGAAAAAAAATCCCGGGGAGACTTCGGGGTTCTATACAACCCGGTTCGTCACCTCGGACGAGATGGAAAAGGGAGACCGCGTCACCATCGGGTGGGCTCCTAACAGGCTCGTAAGTCTCGAGTATCTCGGAAATTCCTCTTTCAGGGTGGTCAGCAGCGAGAACTCGAAGCTCCGGAGCGGGGATGAGTTCAGCGCATCGCAGTTCATGATGGGCTATCCCCTGATTGTGGACAGGATCCTTCGGGACGGGGAATACACTCCCTCTTATATCGCTGCAAAGGTGGAAGGGCTCAATCTTCTGGAAGTCAAGAAGGTAGGCTCCTAGTCGAAAAGGTCGGTGGCCTGACGGAAGAGTTCGTCGATGACGGCAGGGTCCACAGGCTGTTCCTCGGAAGACGGGGAGGTTGCCGGGGCTGTTTTGGCCTTGGCATCGCCGGAGGTCTTGGGAGAAGACGGTTTTGCCGGGGTATCTGGCCGGACGGCCGGAGCAGACTCGGGCTTTGCGCTCTCTACGTCAGTGTCTGTCAATGGTTTCACATTCACAGCGGCCGGGCTGTCCTCCGTGGCTGTCGCTGGAGCGGCGGGCTCTTTTTTGTTTCCTCCGAAGAAGGCCAGGAGGAAAAGGATGACTATCAAGAAGATGGAGGCGATTACGCCGCCGCCGCGGGAACCGCCGTGAAGGGCCTTTTTGACCTCGGCGGCGGAAGAAAATCTTCCGGCAGGGTCGCTCTCACAGCATTTCTTCATGATTCTGAGGTATTTGCCGGACAGGCGGGACATGATTACCCCGAGAGAATATATATCGCTCCGCACATCAGCCGTCTCTCCTCTCAGAACCTCGGGGGCGGTGTATTCCACGGTCCCGGCCGGGCTTTTGAGGATGGAGTAGGCGTCGGAGTCGGAAAGGCCGAAGTCAATGATTTTGACCGTGTCGCCCTTGTGCGTGACCATGATGTTGGAGGGTTTCAGGTCGCGGTGGATGATTTGCTTGGAATGAAGATAGGAAAGGGCGTCGCAGAGGCTGTCGAGGATATGGCCGGACAGTTCCTTCGAGGGTTTTTCTTCAGTGATGACCTTCTCGAGCGACCGGCCGTCCACCCATTCCATCTCTATGCAGTTGCCCAGGCCCTCGACCTTCGTGAAGGAGTAGTATTCACAAATGTTGATATGGTCGAGGGTGTAGCCTATCTCGAATTCTTTCCGAAGGATATTTTCATACAAGGCGTCGCCCCTATGCTCGGGTTTGAGGCATTTCAGGGCCCGGAAACGGCCTCCCCTGTCGATACGGAACACGTCGCAGAATCCCCGCTCGGAGCTGTGGATAAGCTTGAGCGACGCAAGGCCTTCCTGCGTGGAGAACTTGGGTATCGAGAAAAAGGATGAGCTGTCTTCCATTCTTGTGGCTAAAAGTCCTCAAATTTACACATTAATTTGCTATTTTTGTATTTATGCACGCGCTGAAACTATATTTTACGGCATTATTCGTCCTGTTCGCAGCCTGGACCGCCTCGGCCCAGACCACAGTATGGGACGCTGCGCTGGACCGTTACGAGAATATCTGCTCGCAGTGCATAGACCTTCGGCTTCGCTCCCTTGCCGGAGAACAGGTGAGCGCCACTTCCATTACCGAACTGCTGGGCCAGCTGGCATCCCTCCGCAATTCCCTCCAGAAGGCCGCCGGACAGATGACTCCGGCCCAAAGAGTCCGGTTCGAGAGGATTCGCGTCCGCTATTCCATGGTCTTCTCGCTCTCCTCATCGACTAAAAGGACTTCGATTCTTCCCCTGTTGGAGCCCGTTGCCGGCCTTCCTTCTCTCCGTCCCGAGCGCCCCGCCGCCCTTCTTTCACAAGGCTCCCTTTCCGGTAGGTCTGCCCGTCCGGGGTATCCTGGCTCACTCCCTTCACAGGTATCCGTCGGCGGGAAGGCTTCGCGTGCCGGCATCCCCGGAAGGACACAGCCGGAAGACCGTTTCCGCTACGGCCTTATCGCCTACGCCTCCATCGCCCCGGCCCGTCCCGGCCTGATGGCAAGATTCGACATGGGCCGCTACGGGTTTTTCCTCAAAGGCTCATTCCGCCCTTCACATAAGGCCGACTACACCTGCTTTTCAGACGGCACGAAGCCCGACGGCTTTATCTGGACAAGCGGAAAGGAAGCCTCCTCGGCTGCCTCCATCACTGCAGGTGCGACCTGGGCTCCCGTCCCGGCGCTTCGCATCTACACAGGAGCGGGCTACGGCATGAAGAAATTCTTCTGGGAAGATGCGTCCGGCAGCTGGGCCCAGGTGTCCGACCTGAGCATATCCGGCGTATGCGCCGATGCCGGTCTCCTTTTCGACCTCGGACACCTCACCCTCATGGCAGGCGTCTCCACCACTTCCTTCAAGGCCGCCAGTTTCGAGGCCGGCATCGGGTTCGTATTCTGACACATGCTTCCAGCGGGCAAGGTGGAATTTCATGGCCGGGACCTTGCCCGCGAATCACGCTCTCCGACACCCTGCCGTACAAGGTCCCCCCTCTATTTTTCCACCTTGCCCACCGCTGCCCGAGGTTTATTCGAATTCAAAATCGCAACCATCTCCCGAGGCGTAACAACTAATGGTTCCCTGGGAAAATGCTTGATATTGCCAGTAACCAAATACGCATCTTCCTTGCTCATTTTAACCTCATAAAACACCACATCCTTCGGGTCAGGGAAAATCTCATCTTTGACAGAGGTCCTGGCGAGATTCAGTCCGGTGGCCATTATTGTCCTAAGAGCAAGTTCAATATCTTCTGATTTGAGGTGAAACTTATCGCGATACAGCACTTCCCGGTATTCAGCAAGAATCTCGTCATTATAGACTGGCACAATCGGACCCAGATAAACATGCGAAAGTACCGTGAGCGGATAAGAGTCCGGCTTGGTGGCAATCAGCGCCGATACGATAACGTTTGTGTCTATAACAGCATAAATTTTATCTTCCATTCCTCACAGATGCAATCTCCTCGTTAATCTCTTCCAAACTCATATCAGCTACACCTGAAGCAATGGCCGATTCACGCATACGCATGAAGGCTTCCCAACCTTTTCTGCGTATATCTGATTCCGAGTCGGCTTTTATCTCGAACGGAATCTTCCGCTCACGCACAACTGCTTTCATAAAGAGGTTGAGCGCAGCGCTGTTGCTGAGCCCAAACTCGTCGCAAAGGCCGTCGAAGCTCTTCTTGAGCTGTTCGTCCACTCTGATTGTCATTGAAGTCATAAGTCAAATGTTTCTATTTGTATTGCAAATATAATGCAAAAATAAATACAAACAACAATAATTAACTGAAAATCAAGGCAGCCAGTTTCGAGGCCGGCATCGGGTTCGTATTCTGACACATGCTTCCAGCGGGCAAGGTGGAATTTCATGGCCGGGACCTTGCCCGCGAATCACGCTCTCCGACACCCTGCCGTACAAGGTCCCCCCTCTATTTTTCCACCTTGCCCACCGCTGCCTGATGCCATCGACCTCGGCACGGTTGTAAACGGCAAAAAAATCAAATGGGCGACATTCAACGTAGGCGCCTCGAAGGAATCTGAGTTCGGAGATTACTATGCCTGGGGTGACGTTGACACCTATTACACTTCGCAGGAGCCGCTTTCCTGGAAAGCCGGGAAGGAAGCCGGATTCGACTGGCCTTCATACAGGTTTGACAACAGCGCGTATGTCTCCAGCACCACCGACGGCACAGTCTCAAAAGATTATTTCCTCCGCTGCTTCGGATTATCAGTACGCCCTGTCTGCACCGAATAGAACGACCATACAACGCAAAAACGACAGCCACAAGGACTGTCGTTTGCATTGTGAGCGGAAAACGAGACTCGAGCCCGCTGTCGCGGGCATTCTCGCGCCTGTCAATGACCCCTCAGTCCTCCCTGTGGTCGGACAGCTCCCCTATGACAGGGGAGCGTTCGGGGTCGCTCGGTCGGGCCGTCGTCGCTATATGAAACCAGAACCGGCAACCTTTCGGCTGCCGGTCTGCTTTCAGAGCGGAAAACGAGACTCGAACTCGCGACCCCGACCTTGGCAAGGTCGTGCTCTACCAACTGAGCTATTTCCGCAAAACCGTTTCTGTTCGGATACGGGACTGCAAATGTACTACAAAAATTTTTATCACCAAAATTTTTTTCACACGAAAAGAAAAAAACCGCCCCGGGAGCATCCTGCCGTGAATGCCGCCGGGGCGGAATCATATCCTATGGCGTCTGTCCTCAGACTTCCAGGCTGTAGCCGGGACGGTAGTCGTAGTGCATCAGCTTCGTGGCCTCGGGGTCGTTCATAAACTTCTGGACGATAGGGTTCCAGACCACGGGACGGCCGAGCTCCATGGCGATGTTGCCCAGGTTGCAGACGGTGCAGGAGCTGTGTCCCACCTCGACGGGAACGTTGGGGTCGATGCGGGACTTGACGGACTCGATGAAGGCGCGGTGGTGTCCGACCTTTGTCTCGTAGGGAAGATTGTCCCCGTCTTCAGCCGAGGGCATGTCCCATTTCTTGTCGGAGGCCTGGAAAATGCCGCGGCACACCCTGATGTAGCCCTTGTCGCCGTAAATTTTCACTCCGGGAGTGCCGTCGTCGAAAGGCTCTTCGGTGACCTCGATGCCGTTGTCGTATTTGTAGGTGAGGTGGTCGTAGAAGCTGTATCCGGGAGGGATGATGTCCACGGGGCCGTTCAGGTCTTTGCCGATGGCCCACTGGGCGATGTCGAACATGTGGGCTCCCCAG
>CAMOVV010000119.1 GCA_946627685.1 uncultured Bacteroidales bacterium | reverse complement strand
GGGAATATATTACGGAGCAGCATTTGGAGATGTATGGTTTGTACGATGAATTTACGGAAGGGCGTTTCAGCAATATCATAAAACCACTTCTGAAAAGACTTAAAAGGAGGGTCCCGGTCTATAAGGCCATGAACAAATCCTATCTGGCTGCATTTCTGAGGAATCCTTTCGTTTTTGCCCAGATAGCCTTCCATAAGATAAAAACCGGTCATAATGTATAATGTCCTGTTCATAATCCTGTTCGGGCTTTACTACTTTTGCAAGAGAGACAAGGACACGGACAGGGCGAAGCGTCGTTTCATCCTTGTAATGACGCTGGCTTTCAGTGTAATGTCCGGTATCCGGCATTTCGCTACCGGTATCGATACATACGACTACTACATGTCCTTCGAGGAAATCAAGACGATGTCTTGGGGAGTCATCTTCATGGGTATAAGGGACTATTTTTCAGGAGGTTTCCTTGTTGACCCGGGATATACCCTGTTCGTGAAGACCTTTCAGATACTTTTCCCGTCTTTCTATCTTTTCAACTTCTTCGTGGCTTTTGTGGTTACGTCGGCTCTTGGGAAACTGATATACCATGGGGTCGATACCCTTTTGGGCTATGTCGTAGGCTATTCGTACTACATTTCGCTGTTGTACTGGAACGTGCCGAACAACCTGACCAGACAGAGCCTTGCAATCGGCATCATCATCTTCGCGATGTTCTTCCTCTTGAAGAAGAAGCGTATCCTGGCGATGCTGCTGATTCTCCTTTCCTTTTTGATACACCGCAGCGCAGTCATCGGGCTGATTCCCGTGGCGATGCTGTATTTCAGGAATTCCAAGCTGTTCTTCCTCAGCTCTCTTGTTCTTACCCCGTTGATATTCCTTGTCGGGCAGGAACTCGTGAATTTCCTTGTTTATGCGTCTGCCAGCGAGAGGTATCTGATTTATCTCGACAGTGAAACCAAGGCCCGCCCGATAGCCTACATCGTGGAGATGCTGATATTCTATTTCATGGGCTTCGGGCTGTGGAAGAAAAAGCTGCTCATGAATGATATCAAGAGGGTCTCTTACGTTTGTTTCGCCTTCTCCGTCGTCTTCGTCTCCATGCTATGGGTCAATTCCGACCTGATTCGCATAGGAATGTATTTCTCCATTTTCGGTGTCGTCTATCTGCCTTACTGCATAGAGAATGCGAACGTGAAGAGAAGGCTGATGGCCTTCCTTATCGTAATGAGCCTGTTGGTGGGCCGTTCGCTCATGAGCCCTCAGCCATATCATTTCTTCTGGGAGCAGGTGGAACTCAGTGACAGGTACAGGTACTATGTGTAGTTTTGTCTTCCGGCCTGTCTTTTTTCTGTAAAAACCTTTATCCGATGAATCCTAAGATTTCAATAGTCACAATTACATTCAATAGCGAAAAAACGCTTGAAGAAACCATTTTGAGCGTAATATCCCAGGATTATGACAACCTCGAATATATAATCGTCGATGGAGCCTCCACTGACGGTACGCTGGAAATCGCCGGTAAATACAGGGACAAGATAGCGACGCTGGTCTCAGAACCCGACAAAGGCATAAGCGATGCCTTCAACAAAGGTATCGCGCTCGCAACCGGCGAGATTGTAGGAATCATAAATTCCGACGACCTCCTCCTCCCGGGGGCGCTCGCGAACATCGCCAGGGCGTATGAGGAAGGCGTAGGCGTTTACAGGGGCAATACCATCGTCTTCGACGACACGACGGGAACGCGGATAAGGATGGTCCCCGGAATGAGTTTCCCCGCCAATTCCCTATCCATAGGGAATATATGCCATCAAAGTACATTTGTAGCCAAAGCCGCATATACGGAATATGGTTCGTTCAGGATAAGCCTCAGATTCATGATGGATGCGGACCTGCTTATCCGGATGTATGAGAACAAGGTGAAATTCAAATATGTGGATTCAGATCTCGCCGTATCGCGTATCGGGGGCGTAACCGACCGTCATTCGTTTTGGGAGAAGAAGGGTGAGGTTTACGACATCATCGTGGCAAATGGCGGGTCGAGATTGTTTGCCTTGCTCAGAACCGTGAAGTTCTGTCTGTACCAGTTTGTGAAATCGGTATGTTTCAAGTTCGGCGCGGACAGGGCAAGACGGCTCAGGTATCGGAAGAGTGTTGTCTGAAAGAAAAGAGAAATCAGAAAGATGAAATACAAGGGTCTTTTGAAAAGACAGGAGGTTCGGTTTACCATCTTGCATCTGCTGGAGTGGATTCCGGATTCTATTATGCTGCGCCTGCAGTACAGGATTAAAATGGGTTTTTGGCCGGACTTCAGGCACCCGAAAAGGTTTACCGAGAAATTGCAGCTGTATAAGATGAAGTACCGCAATCCGGTAATGTATAAATGCGTGGACAAGTATGAGGTGAGGGAATATGTCAAGGGAAAGGGTCTTGGCCGCTTGCTGAACGAGCTGTACGGGGTGTACGATTCGCCGGACGAGATTGATTTCGAAAGCCTTCCTGCAAGTTTTGTCATAAAGACCACTTCGGGCGGAGGAGGCAACAATGTGATTGTAGTCAAGGATAAGGCCGACTGCGACTTTGAAGATGTCAAAAACAGGATATCCTTGTGGCTGAGGGAAGAGAAAGCCCAGATCAACGCCGGGAGGGAGTGGGCATATACAGGCATCAACAAGACGAGGATAATAGTCGAAAAGTATCTTGAAAATTCCGGAGGCAGCCTGACCGACTACAAAATGATGTTTTTTAACGGGCAGTTCAGGATTCTTTGGATAGACAAGGACAGATATACCGACCATCACAGGGGTTTCTGGGATGAAAACCTGAAATTCATGCCCGAGGTGTACAGCGATCACGAAACTTTCGCCAATCCTCCCGCCCTTCCGGACAATATCAGGGAAATGATTGAGGTAGGACGCACATTGTCGGAGGATTTCCCGTACGCCAGAATTGATTTGTATGATGTGGACGGAACTATCTATTTCGGGGAAATCACTTTTTATCCGTGGAGCGGATATGTCCAGTTCACGCCCGACGGGTTTGACTACCGTCTCGGGGAGTATTTTACGGAATACCAGTAGTTACAGGAGTTTAATTATAACTTGAATTGATATGATAAAATTGATTTTGGCCCTTCTTGCAGTCGCCGCGGGTCCTGTCGGCGCCCAGAAGATAGTAAGGGACAATCCCGGATCCGACATGAAGACCTTGTTCTGCAGCGGACCGGCCAAATATGTGCTCAGGTACAGTCACGACTTCAGCGACACCCTCAGGGTGCCCAAGGGGAGCGAACTTTGTTTTGAGGGAGGCGCCCTTTCCGGCCCCATCATAATGGACGGGACCGAATTGACGGGAAAGGTGAATCTCCGTGGCTCTTCCGTCAGCGGAAGTGTTACGAACAAGGTATTCAATGCATCCTGGCTTTGCGCCGGTGACGGCGTGAAAGATGACGCCAAGAGCATAAATGAGATGATTTCCTTGTGTGATGAGATTTATTTCCCCAAGGGAGTGTATCGCCTTGAGTCTTCATTCGACCCTTCCGGCCATATCGGGAAAAGCTTTTATTCTGCGGTAAAATCCCATATCGGCATTTACAGGAGCGGGGTAGTGCTTAGCGGCGAAGAGGGGGCTGAATTTGTTTCGGACAAGCCTTTGAATATGATTTGTATTTTTTCCAGGCCGAAACAGATAGAAAACAGTGTCGGGAACATCGAATTGAAGGGATTGAAATTCACCGTCGGAAATGACGGCAAGACCTTCCATGAGTTCATGCACACCGTCAAGACCATAGGAGTTGACACTCTCGTAATCAAGGAATGTGAGTTCAATGATTTCTGGGGAGATGCAATCTGCCTCAGCCACTACGGAGACACTCCTCAGACGGGAGAAAGGACCCGGAACCAAAACGTCAGCATATTGAACAACACGATAACTGGAGGGGACCACCATAACAACAGGAACGGCATTTCAATAATCAGCGGCCAGAATGTGCTGATCAGGGATAATGTCATCAGGAATACGTCCCGTGACGACATGCCCGGGGGAATAGACATCGAGCCGAACAACTCGGCTTATGTCGTTGAAAACATCGTGATAGAAAACAATTTGTTCGAAGGCTGCCGCGGAACTGTGGGAGCGATAGGGATTGTGATGCTGAAGGACGGAGCTCCGGGACATAATATATCTATCGTCTCAAATACCATCCGGAACTGTTCCAACGGGATTGCCGTTGCCATCAGGACGAAGGGGACGACCAGCGGCATCGAAATCAGGGACAATCATATTGCCGCCGACACCCAGGCCTGCAAGTTTATTTTCAGCGGTACCTCCAAAGACTGGAAGGTGACGGATAACGTTTTCGAGCATCCCAAAAGAACCTCTGTCCCGGGAAGAATCAAGGTTGAAAATCTTGTGGTGAGAGGAAACAGAAACAAACTTTGACGAAGAGGTTATGGAGAAAAAAGGGAAGCTTTTCATCGTAGTAAACGTCGATTGGTTTTTCCTGTCGCACCGTAAAGACGTCGCGTTGGCGGCGAAGGAGGATGGCTGGGACGTAACCATCGTCACTGCCGACACGGGCAGGATGCAGGACATCGCGGCCTTGGGTCTCAAGACAATAAACCTTCCTATGTCCCGCTCGGGAATGAATATCCGCGAGGAGCTCGGGACTCTGGATTTCCTCAGGAAACTCTATAAAAGGGAGAAACCTGACGTTGTCCACCACGTGGGCATGAAAACCATTCTGTGGGGAACCCTGGCGGCGAAGTTTGCAAAGGTAAACGGCGTTGTGAATGCCATCAGCGGCCTGGGCGGATTCTTCGCTGAAGACAACAAGGGCCTGCTATCGAAAGTCCTGCCGGCCGTTCTCCGGTTCTCGCATCACCGGCGTAACCTCTTGTGTATCTTCCAGAACAATGAAGACAAGGGACTTTATGTCAAGAACGGAATCATCACAGAGGCTCAGGCCCGGTATATCAAGGGGTCGGGAGTGCATCTGGACGAGTTCTGCTATACTC
>CAMOVV010000118.1 GCA_946627685.1 uncultured Bacteroidales bacterium | reverse complement strand
CCGGGGACAAAGACCTACGGCATCCTTTCTGTCTTCCTTCAGGCCTGGTACGACATTGAATATCTCTTCACCGTGGGCCCCGGAGCCTTCGCACCACCCCCGAAGGTCAACTCCGCGGTTATCCGCCTGAAGCGGAACTCCCGCACGAGCCTCGGCTGCGACGAAGCCCTTTTCCGGACCATCGTCAAGACCTCCTTCGGCATGAGGCGCAAGACCCTTCGCAACTCCCTCAAATCCCTTGCGGCCGAAAAAGGGAAAAGCCTCTCGGGTGAGGTTTTCGACCTTCGTCCCGAAAGGCTTTCCGTAGAAGATTTCGTCGGTCTGACGAAATATTTCGAAGCTTAGTCCTCGTCCTGCTCCTGGGCTGCGTACTCCTCGAGAAGCTTCTTCTGGACATCGGCCGGAACAGGCTGATACTCCGCGAAGGACATCTCGAAGGTTGCGGAACCTGCGGTGAGGGAGGAAAGCACGGTGGAATACCTGTAGAGCTCTGCGAGAGGAATCTTGGCGTGAAGCACGGCGAAGGTACCGTCCATATCCTGGCCGAGATACATTCCCCTGCGGCCGGTGATATCGGACATGCAGGCTCCCTGATACTCTGAAGGAGTGGTGATATCCACGTTGTAGATGGGCTCGAGAATCTTCGGACCCGCCTCCCTGAAGGCCTGGCTGAAAGCCTGGCGGCCGGCGATGATGAAGGCGATTTCCTTGGAATCTACGGGGTGCATCTTTCCGTCGTAGATATAGACGCGGATGTCGCGGGCGTAGGAACCGGTGAGAGGGCCTTCGGTCATCTTCTGGTTGATACCCTTGAGGATGGCGGGCATGAAACCGAGGTCGATGGCGCCGCCGACGACGCAGTTGTTGAACTCGAGCTTGCCGCCCCAGGGAAGATCCTGAACCTCGGTGCTCTTGATGGGAAGGATGGTCTCCTTGCCCTCAATCTTGAAGGTCTTGGGCTGAGGCTCTCCCTCCACGTAAGGATAGATTATCATGGCTACCTCGCCGAACTGGCCGGCGCCGCCGGACTGCTTCTTGTGACGGTAGCGGGCCACGGCCATCTTGGTGATGGTCTCGCGGTAGGGAATCTTGGGAGCGAAGAACTCGGCGTCATACTTGAACTCGTTCTTCAGACGCCACTTGGCGTAGTTGATGTGCTGCTCGCCCATACCGCTGAGGATGGTCTGCCTGAGCTCGTTGGAGTACTCCACGTTGAGGGTGGGATCCTGGGCGGCAATTTTGTTCATGGCCTCGCCTACCTTGGCGTCGTCGTTCTTGTCGAGGGCGCGTACGGCGCAGGTGTACTTGAACTTGGGGAACTTCATGTGGCTGATGGCCTCCTGTCCGGCGACGGCGAGGGTGGTGTCCTCTTTTCCGGCCTTGAGCTTCATGGCGCAGCCGATGTCTCCGGCGCTGATCTTCTGGACTTCCTCCTTCTTTGCGCCCGCGGCGGCGTAGATGGCGGAAAGACGCTCACCGTTGCCGGTCTCGGGGTTCACGAGGTCGGCTCCCTTGGTGAGGGTGCCGCTCATCACCTTGAAGTAGGAAACGTCGCCGAGATGGGGCTCGACGTCGGTCTTGAAGATGAAGATGGACAGGGGTCCGTTCTCGTTGCAGATGACGTCGCCGCCGGCCACGTTCTTCTCAACCTTTCCGAGAGGGGAAGGAGCGACGTTGACGAGGAACTCCATGAGCCTCTTCACACCGGTGTCGTTCTTTGCGGAAACGCAGAAGACGGGCATGATTTCCCTCTTCGCGAGACCGCTGGCAAGACCCTTGCGGATTTCGTCAATCTCCAGGGACTCGGTGTCGAAATATTTCATCATCAGCTCGTCGTCACCCTCTGCGGCCTTTTCCATAAGCTCCTGGTGGAGTGCGGCGGCCTCGTCGGCATACTGGGCGGGAATCTCCTGCTCCTCGACGGCGCCGTTGGCATCCTTGGCCACATAGTATTTCATCGTGAGAACGTCGATGAAACTCTTGAAGTTCACGCCTGCATCGACAGGGAACTGGATCTGGACGATCTTGGGTCCGTAAATCTCCTTGAGGGACTCCACGACGCGGTCCCAGTTGGCCTTTTCGGTGTCAAGCTGGTTCACGGCGACGACGATGGGAACTTCGTACTGGTCGGCGTAACGGGAGAAAATCTGGGTGCCCACCTCGGCTCCCTGCTGGGCGTTGACTACCAGCACGGCCGTCTCAACCACCTTGAAGGCGGAGATTGCGCCGCCGCAGAAATCGTCGGAGCCCGGGGCGTCGATGATGTTGAACTTCTTGTTCATGAACTCTGCATACAGAGGGGTGGCGTTCACCGACTTCTGGTTGGTCTGCTCGAATTCGGTGTTGTCGGAGACGGTGTTCTTTCCCTCGACGGTGCCCCTCCTGTCAACGACCTTGCCTTCGAAAAGCATGGCCTCGGAGAGGGTTGTCTTTCCGGATTTGGAACTTCCGATGAGGACAACGTTGCGAATGTCTGATGTTGAATATTGTTTCATCTTGGTTTATGTAGTTGATTAATTTTCACTGTAGCGTGCAAAACTAATAAATTTTCGCACCATAACAAAACGAAAGACTTATAATTCGTGTTTCAGGCCGTATTCATGCTTAATTTCCGCCTTCCAGTCCTCTCTCAGGCGCCTCATGATGTCCTCTCCCGAATATCCCGTCTCCGAAATTATCATCCTTTCCAGCGCCACGGGGTCCGCCCCGATCGCACGGCACAGGCCCGTGAAACCCAAGGTCCCGTCCTTATACACTTCTTCCACGCTGAGCAGCCGCTCGAACAGTTCATACTTTTTCCTGATATTTTCCATGATTCCGTTTTTTTGTGTTTGCAGGAGCAAAGTTCACACTCCCCCGGGAAAAAGACAAGGGCCCGGCCCGGGGCCGCGGGGGTATGAACGTTATTTTTTGTCTTTTTTCTCAAATCCCGATTTTTCTTTTGAAAAAAGACGTTATCTGTCTTTTAAGGACAATTTTTGTCTATCAGAAAAGAGGGGACTTGCGGTAATTTTGCGTCATAGACCCCAAATTTCAGTAAATGGACAATAACTCATTAATCTCCAACATCAAAAGGAACCGGATTTCCAGAAAACTGAGCCAAAAAGAGATGGCTGAGAAGACGGGGTTCAACCTTAAGACCTACCAGCGGTACGAAACGGGGGAGACCCCTGTCATAAAAGACGATGTGCTCTGGGCCATCGCCGGGGTGTTCGGGATGACGGTGGAAGAGCTTGTGCTGGGGTACGCCCCGTCGAGAGAGGCCGCAAAGGAGGTAAGTGACGCGAGGGAGCATTACAGGATGTCCATTTCCCGGGAGAGGGAGCTCTACGAAGAAAAACTGGAGCAGAAGGATAAGGAGATTTCAATTCTTGGAAAATATGTGGAAGACCTGCGGGTCGCCCTCGACAAGGCGGACCAGCTGCAGAGAATGACCCAGAAAAGGCTGGACGAGGCCCTGAGGGATACGAAAAAAAATGATTAACTTCGTGCAATCTTACAAGGATTGCCGATGACTTCTTCCACACAGCTAAAGCTCCATCTCATGGAAGGACGGAGGGAAGCGGGATGCGACGAGGCAGGGCGCGGTCCCCTCGCAGGTCCCGTGTTCGCCGCCGCCGTCATTCTGCCAGAAGGGTTTTTCCACCCCCTCCTCAACGACTCCAAGCAAATGACGGAAAAAAACCGGGAGATTCTCAAGGAAATAATTGAAAAAGAGGCTGTTGCCTGGGCTGTTGAAGCGGTTATGCCGGAAGAAATCGACAGCCTCAACATTCTAAACGCCTCGATTGCCGGAATGCAGAGGGCCGTGCTCTCCCTGAATCCGGCGCCGGAATTTCTGCTGATAGACGGCAACCGTTTCAGGCCCTTCGGCCCCTACACCGTCAAAGACTACAAGACCGTGGTGAAGGGAGACGCGACCTTCGCCCCCATCGCCGCAGCCTCGGTCCTCGCCAAGACCTGCCGCGACGCCTTCATGAGGAAACTCGCCCTCGAATTTCCCGGCTACGGCTGGGAAAGAAATTTCGGATATCCCACCAAAGAACACATCCAGGCCATAAAATCTCTCGGCCTCACCCCCTGGCACAGGCGCTCTTTTCACCCGAAGGAACTTGAACCTACGTTATTTTGACTATATTTGCCATCCTGAACGAACAAACATTTTTAATATGAAGAAAATCATAGCCATTTTCGCCGCCCTCGCAATAAGCGCGGGCGCCGCCTTTGCCGATGAAGGAATGTGGATGCTTCCCCTCCTCCAGAAGATGAATTCCAAGCAGATGATTCAGCTCGGGTGCCGCCTGACCCCCGACCAGATCTACAGCATCAACCACTCCTCCCTCAAGGACGCCATCGTCCAGTTCGGCGGAGGCTGCACCGGTGAAATCATTTCCGAATCCGGTCTTCTCATCACCAACCACCACTGCGGTTACAGCAGCATCCAGGGCCTTTCCTCCGACGAGCACAACTATCTCGAAGACGGCTACTGGGCGATGAACAAGGGTGAAGAACTCCCCGTTCCCGGCCTCTCCGTAACCTTCCTCGTGAGCATGACCGACGTCACTCCCATCCTCCAGAAGGTTGAGAAAGAGGCCCTTAAGCAGTTCAAGAAGGCCGAAGACAGGGACGAGCAGGTGGCCAAGGCCGTAAGGCAGGCGGGTGAAGACCTGCGCAAAGCCGCGGAAAAGGACAATCCCAACACCCGCGCCGTCCTCGAGGACTTCTACAACGACAACGTCCAGTACCTCATCATCTACAAGACCTACAGGGACGTGCGTTTCGTGGGCGCTCCCCCCGCATCGATGGGCAAGTTCGGAGGCGAGACCGACAACTGGATGTGGCCCCGTCACACCTGCGACTTCTCCATGTTCCGCGTCTATGCCGGAGCCGACAACGAGCCTGCCGCTTACAGCGAGAACAATGTTCCCTACACTCCCAAGCAGGCCCTCAAGATATCCCTCCGCGGATACAAGGACGGCGATTTCACCATGATTATGGGCTATCCCGGCCGCACCCAGAGGTTCCAGACCGCCGAACAGCTCAAGGCCATG
>CAMOVV010000117.1 GCA_946627685.1 uncultured Bacteroidales bacterium | reverse complement strand
TCGGCGCAGCCGGTGCCGCTGAGGTGGGTGTGGGAGAATCCGATGACCACGCTGTCGCTGTAGTGGTAGCCGGAGCACCAGTCCCAGCCGGTGTGGACGTCGGTAGGGCCGACCTGGACGGCGCCGAAAGGCACGCTGGCCCCGACGAACACATGTCCGTGTCCTCCCGAACCTATGTACGGGTCAACATAAGAGACGAGGTCCCTGTCTTTACTGGCATCAGGGGTTGAACAGGCCGCGACGGCCAAAACGGCGCACAACGCGGAAAACAGTTTGGTTTTCATATTGATATATTATTTATATTTAGAATCTATTATCCTCACAAATTTAACAATTCTTTCTATATTTACTTTGACTTAAACAAAAATCACCATGAGACTGAATATCCTGGCCTTTCTTACATTGGCAATCATGTCGCCGGCACTTTCCTCCCCTGCCCAGGCGAAAGTAGAAATCAGCAGGCAAGCTCGGACAACCCGGACAGTCCATGCCAGCGAAGCGGGAATCATCCTCAACAGCGACGTCTATAAAGGCGGAGGTACGGACCAGACGGCAGCGATCCAGGAAATCCTGGACCTTGCCGTAGAATGGGGACGGCTCTATTTCGTAATGGACGGGGCCGCCCTCGTCAGCAAGACCCTTCGCGTCCATTCCAACACAACGATATATTGCCCCGACAAATCCTGCGGATTCTTCCTGGCCGACGGGTCGGACTGCAGCGTGATAAGCAACGCCACATGGGGAGACTATCATGTGCTCAAAGACCATGACATCGCCATCATCGGCGGGGTTTACAACAACAATTCCCGCGGGCAGGTACACGACAGGCCGGTGCCGGGCAAGGAGCCGGGACCGGTCTCGGAATGGGTGTACGGAATGGAATGGTACGGAGTGGAGAACCTGACGCTCAAGGACTTTTCCATCGTGGACCAGCGCACATTCGCCTGCACTCTGGCTGGATGGAAACACCTGGTCATCGAGAATGTCCATATCGACAGGAGGACCCGCACCGACTATCAGAACCAGGACGGCATCCATCTTTTCGGCCCCGGAAAGCACGCTGTCCTGCGGAACATATACGGCAATTCCGGGGATGATTTCATCGCTGTCGCCCCGGACGAGGTAGATATGGTATCAGAAATCACCGATGTCCTGATAGACGGGGTTTATCTCGACGACGCCGACCAGGGCATACGTATCCTCAGCAGGGCCGAAGGCCGGGTGGACAGGCTCACCATCAGGAACGTCAGCGGCACCTACAGGAGTTACGGCTTCATCATCAACCCCTGGTTCGAAGGCACCGGAGGACATTTCGGAAACATTGTCTTCGAAAATATCGACCTCCGTCCGATGAAGAACAACTATGACTATTCCCGCCCCTTCCTGTTCAAGCTCGGCGGCAACATAGAGAGCCTCACCCTCAAAGACATATACCACCACAAACCGGGATTCAACCACCGTTTTGCAGTAATAGGGGGCGCTTACAACAGAGACAAGCCAAGGGATGCCGGCAACCCCACTTCCATAGAAAGGCTGATCGTTGACGGCCTCTACGTCGTTGAGGACAAACCAGAAGCCTGCCAGGAAGCATTTTTCGACATCGTGGGCGCGGATGTCGGGCTGGTTTCACTGGACAAGGTGATCATCAGCCGTCCTGAAGGTCTTGGAAGCAACGGCTCCCTGGTCCGCATCCAGGATGGGACCGTCAGGAAAATAATAACGGGAAACATTTACAGCAACCCCGGGGTGGAAACCCTGGCCAGGTAAGCCGCTACCGCACGAAAGCCATCTCGTCGAGGAGGTAGTCCGCATGGCCTATCTCCTTGATGATAAACAGTATGTAACGCACGTCGATGGAAATGTTGCGGCAGAAGTCAGGGTCGAAGACATAGTCGCTCATGGTGCCCTCCCAGACGCGGTCGAAGTTGATGCCGATAAGGTTGCCGTCGGCGTTGAGCACGGGGCTCCCCGAATTGCCTCCGGAAGTGTGGTTGGTAGCAAGGAAGCATACCGGCTGGTCCTCGTAGCCTCCGCGGGCGTATATGTCCCTCAGAGTCTGGGGGATATTGTAATCGAAGATATCGGGATTGTCCTTCTCGATGATGCCGGTGAGGGTGGAAACGGGATTGTAGCTCACTCCGTCGGCGGGGCTGTAGCCGCTGACATGGCCGTAGGCCACGCGGAGGGTGAGGTTGGCGTCGGGATAGAAGGTCTTGTCCTGCCGGAACGCCATCTGGGCCTTCATATAGGTGCGGTTGGCGAGGTTAATCCTTCTGTTGTAGGAGCTTACCTTGGGTACCAGATTCTCGGTATAAAATTCGTTGAGCGAGCGGGAGAGTTTTTTGGCCTCGAGGGTGTCGGCAAACACGGCGTCCTTCCACTGCTCCATGGAGCCGAACCTTTCCCTGGATTTGAGGAAATAATCCGGTTTGTAACAGTCGTCAAGACCCTTGTCGAAGGCAGTCATCATGGCCGTGAAAGTCTCTTCGTCGATGGGCTGATAGTAGTCTTTCAGGCTCACCGGACGGCCCGAGGACATCTGGAGCTTTTCGATGGACCGGACGGTCTCATTATAATACTCGAGGGCCCTGTACAGGGGATTTCTCGCCTTGTAAAGTTCTGCAAGAGTGTCGGTTATTCCCTCATATCCGGTGCCTTTCGCCCAGGCCTCGAACTCCTTCTCGAATTTCTGCTTTTCCGCCACGGTGTTCATCTTCCTGATGCCCTTGGCCTCTCCCTGCCACTTTTTCCAGGCGTTGGCCACTCCGGCGAATTTCGAAGAATACTGGATCCGGACCGCCTGGCTCTGGGACATATACTTCTTCATGATGTCCAGGCGCGTGGTCCTGAGGGCTATTTTTTCGGGATCGGACACGTTGGCCACATAGTCCACCTCGGCGGAATGGACATACTCGCGGGTGCTTCCCGGGCAGCCGTACACGAAGGTAAAATCCCCTTCCTTCACCCCTGCAAGGGAGATTTTCAAGGATTTCTTGGGCTTATAGGGAACATTCTCCTCGCTGTATTCGGCGGGCATGTTGTCCTTTCCGGCATAGACGCGGAAAATGGAGAAATCCCCGGTGTGGCGGGGCCACATCCAGTTGTCCGTCTCGCCGCCGAACTTGCCGATTGACGAGGGAGGAGCCCCGACAAGACGCACGTCGGTGTATTCGCGGAAAACAAAGAGGAAATACTGGTTGCCGTAGAAAAGGGCCTCCACGCTGGCCTTCAGTCCGCCTCCGTCTTTGACGGCAGCCTCGCGAAGAGCCTTGGAGTTCTCCATCACAAGAGCGGCCCTCTCCTCTTCGTCCATTCCAGGCTCATATCCCTTAAGCACCTGGGCCGTAACGTCTTCCATCCTTTCCAGGAACCTCACTGAAAGGCCCGGATTGGGAAGCTCCTCGCTCCGGTTCATAGCCCAGAAACCGTCCTTCAGGTAGTCGTGCTCCACGGAGGAATGTTTCTGGATATAGCCGTAGCCGCAGTGATGGTTGGTGAAGAGAAGTCCCTCGTCGCTCACCAGTTCTCCGGTGCAGCCGCCGCCGAAAAGCACGACGGCATCCTTGAGAGAAGCCTGGTTCACACTGTAGATATCCTCGGCCCCAAGGCGGAAACCCTTGGCCTGCATATCGGTGATTCTCTGCGAAATAAGGGCGGGAAGCCACATTCCTTCGTCGGCCCTGGCCTGAATCATGGCCAAGAGGGCAAAAAATGCAATGACTGTCTTTTTCATAAACGGCGAATAATCTTCGCAATATACGAAAAAAAGCAATACCCGGCAACACGGTCTCCGGCGGAAAAGGCCGCCCGCTTTGACGGAAGAAGAGGCATCAGATTCCGGCCCCGTCGGTGAATGTTTCCTGGGACTTTCCCTGCACGACACGGGCCCCCGCAGGCACGCTGTGAGTCAGCCATACGTTGCCCCCGATGACGGCTCCCTTGCCGATGGTTACCCGCCCGAGAATCGACGTATTGGAATAGACGGTCACCCCGTCTTCGAGTACGGGATGCCTCGGCTCATTCAGCGGCCTCCCCTCCGAATCGTATGAAAACCTCCTGGCCCCGAGAGTAACACCCTGATAAAGAGTTACATGATTCCCGATGACAGCCGTCTCCCCTATCACCACCCCGGTCCCATGGTCGATTGCGAAATAATCCCCGATGACGGCCCCGGGATGGATGTCTATCCCCGTCGCCGAATGGGCATACTCCGTCAGCATCCGCGGTATAACCTCAACTCCCAGGGAATGAAGGACATGGGCGGTGCGGTAGTAGAGCATGGCAGTCACGGCAGGGTAGCAGAAAACGATTTCCTGATAAGACTTGACGGCCGGGTCTATCGCCGCAATGGCCTCAACGTCAGACAGTATCTGCCTTCGCAACTCCCCGAAGGACTCCATGAACTTCCCGGAAGCCTCCGCCCCCGCGACGGAAGATATTTCGAAAGCGATTTCGCCGAGGGCGCTCTCCTCCTTGCGGTCGCTGTACTGGGGGAAAACGGCGTCCTTGACGGCGGCCATCAGCACCTTCAGATGGGCTATTGTCTGGTTCAGCGAGCAGTTCATAACCTATTCGAAAAGAGAAGTTGACAGATACCTCTCCCCCGTGTCGGGAAGAAGGGCCACTATGAGTTTGCCGGCGTTTTCCGCGCGGGAGGCCAGCTTCAGGGCCGCGGCAAAGGCCGCTCCGGAAGATATTCCCACAAGCAGGCCCTCCTTTGCCGCCAGCATCCTCGCCCCGGCGAAAGCATCCTCGTCAGAGACGGCCATAACAGCGTCAACCACCTCAGGGTCATAGGTCCCGGGCACGAATCCGGCCCCGATTCCCTGAATTTTGTGGCTGCCCGGAATTCCCGTCGAGAGCACGGCAGAACCCTCCGGCTCCACCGCTACAATCTCCACAGACGGATTGCGGCGCTTCAGTCCCCTTCCCGTCCCGCTCACAGTTCCCCCCGTCCCGGCTCCCGCGACGAAGACATCCACCTTCCCCTCCGTATCGGCCCAAATCTCCTCCGCGGTAGTCCTTTCATGGGCGGCGGGATTGGCCGGATTCACGAACTGGCCGAGGATTACGGCCCCGGG
>CAMOVV010000116.1 GCA_946627685.1 uncultured Bacteroidales bacterium | reverse complement strand
GGCTCATGCTGGATAAACCGCTGCGAGCAGGTATTCGGGACGGAAGAAGGAAAGGCGCTTCTGGAGAAGCTGAAAGTCCCGCAGGGGTACGGGGCCGTCGGAAGCATCGCCCTCGGCTACCCGGCCGCTCCTGCCAGGGAGCCAAAGGCCAGAAAAGCCGATTATTTCAGAATAATCAAGTAATTATCAATTACTTGTATTATCACTAATCCACTGGGAGGGAGTCACCCCCATTATGAGCTTGAAGTTGCGGAAGAAGGTTCCCTCGTTGCGGAAACCGCACTGCTCCGCCACCTCGCTGAACTTTTTCTGAGGATTCGCCTTCATGATATCCACCGCATAACGGATTCTCTTCCCGTTGACATAGATGGGGAAGGCCACTCCCGTATTGCGGTTGATACATTCGGAAACATATCTCACGTTGGTGCCAAGACGGATGGCGATATCTGACAGTTTGAGGGACTGGGTGCGGAAAAGGCCCTCCTCCATCAGGGCGTCGATTTTTTCCATCAGGGCCCTGGACTCCTCGTCAACGGTCTGCTCGGGCTCCTCCACGGCGGGACGTCTTTTCCTTGCATGGAAAAAGACCGCGGCCGCAAGGGCCAGAAGGACCGCAAGGCACGGGAGCCAGGGCAGAGGCCTTCGCGGAAGTCCGTCAGGATAAAGGATGCAGGCCCCGCTGAACGGAGTATAATTGGAGTCCTTTATCCCTCCGCAGCCGAACAACCCGCCGTCACCGGTCAGGACAAAAGAATCCAGGCCTACATTTGTCATCGGCTCATCCGTCGCATAGAACCTGAGCGAAGCTTTTCCACCATGAAAGACCTGGGACCAGTCGATTCCCAGCAGGAAGATATGCTGTCCCTTGTCAAATCCCACCATCCAGGCCCGCCGGGCGTCCCTGTCGGCAATGATGCCCTGGCGCCAGGTCACCGGCCCCCATTTCGAGGAAGACGGCACCGGCATGTCGGTTTCGAGAAGGGAAAACTTCTCTCCCTCGACTTTGATTATTCCCCAGGCGCCAGAGGTGTCCCTCGCGGTAAGAAGATAGGTATAGTCCCCTTCTGGCGGGGTGCGGATAGCACTGTCTTCAAAACGGAAATCTCCCATCATGTTCGATGAAGGCTTCCAGGTCTTGAGAAGCGGGACGTCCAGAGGGTCTCCGACAAGCCTGTCCACCACGACAGAGTCCAGTTCATTTCCCCTCGAATCAATACTGCCGAAAAGCAGGACATCATCGTCTGAAATCCTGAGCATTACAGGGGCGGAACGATTCTGGGAAGCGGCCTTGACGGTGATAAAACCTTTCCCGGGCTCCCCAATTTCAATGGAATCCGGCGCATACCAGTTCCCGCTGACGACAATCCTGTCACCGGAAATCAGGGTCGCATGGGCAAGAGCCCTCTTGTTGTCAAGAATCGGAAAGGGAGTAAACTCCCCGGTCTTGTGATTGTATGTCTCGACCGAAAAACACTGGCCGATGCCGAATTCCTGGGCATGGCCTCCGCCTACGAGGATTTCCCCGGAAGGAAATACGGCGGAAAAAGAATCGTCGTGACTGTAGTATGACTTGATCAGGCGCCATCTGCCATTATGGAAATACTCACCTCCAGGAGCGAGCTTGAAACCGGTCGTCCTGCCGCCGATAACCACGAAATCGCCGTCCACGCGGGCGAGCACGAAACCCGACCTGGGAACGTTCATGTCCGGAAGTCTCTTGACGGCGATGCTTGTAAACGGAACCGCCCCGTCCTCCCCGGCCCGGGAGGGCAAGCAGACCGAAAGGCCGCACGCCATAGCAAGCATGCCGTATATGAGACGCTTGAGCATACTACAAATATATACTAAAATTGTGGAAACGGGCAACCTGAGCTATACGATATCGTGAAATCTGACTGTCGATTCACGAAACGAATCAAGGTTGGCCGGGTCTTTAAGACCATCGGCCAACCTTGCGGGGTTCTTTGCCGTCCTGCCGGCTGCAAATCAGTTGGGATGCCGGCCGTGGCAGTTGCGGTATTTAAGGCCGGAGCCGCAGGGACAGGGATCGTCGAGACCTATGTGGGGGACATAAAGCTTGCCCGGAAGGACGAACTTCTGGACACCTCCGCGGGGAAGGCGGAAACTCTCCCTGGCAAAGGCCGTGGCCTCCGGGTCCGGGTCCGGGGCGTCCCCCCACTCGTCCTTTTCCATATCCGAGGACAAATCAATCCACAAGAGGTTTTTCTGAGCTGCGGAATAACCTTTCAGGAACCACTTGGGAGCGTGGTTGGCATAATCCGAAATCACCTGCATGCAGTCGCGGTATTCCTCGAAACTTCCGATTTCGTCCATCTTCTGGGTCACGCTGTAGTAGAGGTCTTCCATCGAGCCGTCGGATCCCTCGCCCTGGGAATTTATCCAGATTTCATGGAGCTCCGTTTCAAGCCCCTTGCCGGAATAGCCCAGGGAACGCAGCATTTTCACAAGACGGGTCCCGTACTTCCCCTTCATGCCATAGACATTGAAAGGATAGCCGCTCCCGGCCTCCAGGGCATCTTTCACGGTAAACCTCCTGTAACCTTTAACCTGGGAATACTTCTCCCTCGCCATAATCACATTGAGGGGATCGTTCACCAGCGGGGAACAGAGGTAAACCTGGGCGGTGACGGCGTCATCCTCCCTGCAGAGGCTCACCACCGGACTGTCATAAAGGGTCATGAGATACTCCTCCAAGTTCCCACCGCCCCTGTAGATGAAATAGTCGTACATCACGTCGGAGAAAAACTCATCGACGGGAATCATGCCGTAAAGATGGAGATAGCCCATCATCACCTGTTCCAGCTCATATTTCCCCCCGGCGCGGGCCTGCTCGATAACAGAATCTATCCTCGGGGCTACTATGGAGTAGAGGTCCCGGCCCATACGAATCCGGCGGGAACCGTCTTCACAGGGCCTGCTCTCCAGAAGATGGATTATTTCCAGCACCGACGTCTGCTCGTTGTACTCGAAATCGACAGGCTTGCCGGGACCGGCAGCGGAAAGGGGTTTAAGCAGGTTAAGGTCGGTGCAGAGCATCCTCGGCATCCACAGCTGGGGCTGGTCCGAGATGAAGGAGCAGAGAATGTCCGACATCCTCCCCTTCTCCATCCCCGGAGAGACGGGAGCTCCGAAATAAAAGGCGATGTCCTCGACCTCCACATCGGAGAGCGAGGACAGGGCCTCATATATTTTCTTGCCTATCAACGCTCGTCCCCGTATTTGAGCACGGGGCGCCTTGCCGCCAACGTCTCGTCAGGACGGCGGACAGGAGTGGTGTGGGGAGCGTCCAGAAGGATGGAAGGGTCTTCTTCCGCCTCCGCGGCGATTTTCCTCATCACATCGATGAACGCATCCATGGTCTCCTTCGACTCTGTCTCGGTGGGCTCAATCATCATGGCCTGGTGGAACAGCAAGGGGAAGTAGATGGTGGGGGCGTGGAAACCGAAGTCCAGCAGGCGCTTGGCCACATCGAGAGTGGTGGCCTTCCCGCTTGCGAGACCGTCAAACACGAACTCGTGCTTGCACACGGACGGAATGGGCAGCTTGTAGCAGTCCTTGAGGCTTTCCTTGATGTAGTTGGCCCCGAGGCTGGCATACTTCCCTGCAAGGGAAAGGTTTTCCCTGCCAAGCATGAGGATGTAGGCATAAGCCCTCAGCAGGACACCGAAATTGCCGAGGAAACCGGAAACCTCGCCGGCACTCTCCTCGCAGCCTTTCGAGCCTTTGGGGTTGCCGCATTTGGGGCAAGGGGCCGTTCCGGGGCGTCCGAGCACCCTGAATCCCTTGTCGGTCTTCACGACTTTGGGGACGGGGATGAAAGGTTCGAGCCTTTCCGCGACACCGACAGGACCAGCTCCGGGACCGCCTCCGCCATGAGGGGTGGAGAAGGTCTTGTGAAGGTTAAGGTGCATGATGTCGAAGCCCATGTCGCCGGGACGCACCGTGCCGAGGAGGGGGTTCATGTTGGCCCCGTCATAATAGAGCAGGCCGCCGCACCCGTGAACCAGGGAGGCAATCTCCCCTATCTCCTTCTCGAAGAGTCCGAGGGTGTTGGGGTTGGTCATCATAATTCCGGCTATGGTATTATCCAGCAAAGGCTTGAGGTCGTTCACATCAACCAGTCCTTCCGGTGTTGACTTTACCACGACGACCTCCAGTCCGCAGACGGCGGCGCTGGCAGGGTTGGTGCCGTGGGCGCTGTCGGGGACTATCACGCGGGTGCGTCCGAGGTCGCCTCTGGAAATGTGGTACTTCCTCATTATCATCAGGCCGGTGAGCTCTCCGTGGGCGCCTGCGCAGGGGTTGAAGGTGAACCTGTGCATTCCGGTTATGGAGCAGAGGGCTTTCTCGAGGTCGTGATACAGCTCGAGGGCGCCCTGAACGCTGCAGGAAGGCTGGAGAGGATGGAGGGCCTGGAAACCCTTCATTCCCGCGATCTCCTCGTTGATCTTGGGGTTGTACTTCATCGTGCAGCTTCCGAGCGGATAGAAACCCGTATCCACGCCGAAGTTCATCTGGGAGAGGTTCGTGTAATGACGGACCACGTCCACCTCGCTGACCTGGGGAAGAAGGGCTTCCGAGGAACGCCTGAGCGGCGCGGGAATATCGTCGGTGGAGGTTTCCCAGCTGCAGGAAGGGAGGGAATAACCGGTCCTCCCCTCATGGGAAAGTTCGAATATGAGTTTATCGTAGTATTTCATGATTCCTTCCTCCTATATCAACGATACAAGTTCATCAATCTCCTGCCTGGACCTCTTTTCGGTCACGCAGAAACTCACATATCCCTCCTCGGTCTCGAGGGCGGCGAAGAAGCCCCCGTCCAGGAACTTCTGCTGGAGTTCGGCCGCGGGAACGAGCGGTTTCAGCACAAATTCCTTGAGGAAAGGCTGATGGAACACCTCTTCGAACTTCCCTGTCGCCAGGAGCTTGTCGTGGAGGTAATGGGCTCCGCCATAGGAAAGGTCGTTCACCCTCTTCAGGCCTTCAGGGCCCATCAGGGAGAGATATACGGTCACGAACAGGGCCATCAGGCTCTCGTTGGAGCAGATGTTGCTGGTGGCCTTC
>CAMOVV010000115.1 GCA_946627685.1 uncultured Bacteroidales bacterium | reverse complement strand
TGTCGTTTGCGGCCGCGGCCTGCTTGGCGTTGACGTCGGCGTGCTTGAACCAGTTCCTGCATCCGAAATAGATGAGTACGGACATGATCAGGGAGACGCAGGCGACTGCGAAGCCGTAGTTGTAAGCGCCTGAGAGCTTGTCAATGTAGAGGTTGCAGAACTGGGCCAGGTCGGTTCCGGCCATTGCGGGCATGTTGGATGCGATGGCGTTGGTGAGGGTTTCCTGGTTGGCCGGGGAGATGGTGCCGGAGAGGAACTGGTGCGCAAGCGCCGGAATCTCTTTTACATACACCAGACCGGCTTTTCCGAGGAAATGGTTGGTCACGGCCTTCGCCATGGAAGGGGCGAACATGGCGCCGATGTTGATGGCCATGTAGAAAAGGCTGAAGGCGGAGTCGCGTTTCGCGGAGTATTTAGGGTCGTCGTAGAGGTTGCCGACCATCACCTGAAGGTTGCCCTTGAAGAGTCCCGTGCCAGCTGCAATCAGGGCCAGGGCTCCGAACATCAGGATTTTTCCTGCGGTGTCCGGGGCTGTCGGTATGGCCAGGCACAGGTAGCCGCAGAACATTACTGCGATGCCTATGGTCACGCATTTCCCGTAACCGATCTTGTCGGCGAGAATGCCTCCGAGAAGGGGCATGAAGTAAACGCCTGCAAGGAAAATGGAATAAATCTGGGTCGCGGCGGCTGCGCTGAATCCGAACTTTGCCTGAATGAACAGCAGGAAGATGGCCAGCATGGTGTAGTAGCCGAAGCGTTCGCCTGTGTTGGCGAGGGCAAGGGCGAAAAGGCCTTTAGGTTGTCCTTTGAACATGGTTTGTTTATTTAGTTATAATTTCAAAATTTCTTCATTCATGCGGCGGCCGTGCGGCATTTGTGCAGCCGCCGCCTCGGTCTCCGGCCGGGCCTTCAGGCGCTCCAACTTACAAATATAACAAATATTGAAGAAAAACCTTCAGCCCTACCGCTCCTGCCTGGTCTTTCAGAGCCTCCGCTCGAGGATGCGGACGGAGGGGTCGAAGGGGGAGAGGTCGCCGAGGTTCATGACCGACACGGCCTTCCTGCCGAGGAGGTCTTCTGAAGCGTCTGCGGGAAGGCCGTCCTTTTCGAGGAAATGTTTCCCGGCTTCTGTGAGGGCGCGTAAGGGGAGGAGGCCTATTATCTCCGTCCCGGTGACCCTGAGGCCCCTCTTGCCGGCCGCCAGGCAGACTTCTTCATAGGCCCTGTGGAGGGGCGTGGCATCCATATCGGTTATGTTCATGCTCACTTGGGCGATGCCGTATTCTTCTATGTACCAGCCGATTGCCTTGCAGCCTTCGAGGACGCCCGGGACCCTTGTCCCGTCGGGGAGCTTCCTTCCCGACTCCCTTACGTCGCGGGCTATTTCCATCGCGGCGTCCTTGTCAGTGGAGTCGAGGTTGAAGTTTACCGCTATCAGGAATTTACGGGCTCCGACATTCGAAGCTCCGCAGCGGGAGATTGTTTCCCATTGCCGTCTCTCTTCTTCGGTGCGAAGGGACGGCTCCTCATGGAAGGAAGCCGGGCCGAAATCCGGCCTCAGGGCAGGGTCGGAGAGCTTTCGGGGGAGGGCTTCATATTCCCCGGAGCGGCAGACTTCCAGCCTTTTGCGCCCGGGCCTCAGGGCCGCCGCCTCGTAGAGATAGCACGGATTTCCGAGCTCTTTCCACATCCTTTCTGCCAGGGAACGGGCCATCTGCGCGCATTCATCCAGGGAAACTCCGCTGACAGGGACCAGCGGAAGGACGTCTGTGGCCCCGAGCCTCGGGTGTGCGCCATTCTGAAGCCTCATGTCAATCACTTCCGAGGCTTTCCGGGCTCCCCTGAAGGCGGCCTCGCATACGGCTTCCGGCGCCCCCGCGAAGGTGATGACGGTCCTGTTCGCCGCCTCCCCGCTGTCAAGATGCAGCACCCTCACTCCTTCGACTCCCGCGACGGCCCCCGCAATCGCGTCAATCTTTTCCTTGTCGCGTCCCTCGCTGAAATTCGGGACACATTCGATAATCCTTGTCATATTACTGCACATTTTATCCAAAAATAGCGAATCCGTTTGAGATTTGAAGGATTTTTTTACTATTATTGCAAGACAGAGTGTATGTAAAAACCATTAATATCTATCCTATGCGTAAAGTGAAATTATTCCTTGCGATTGCCCTTATCCTGGGTTCGGTCAACACATTTGCCGACGTCCCGGCCAAGGTCAAGCCCACCAAAAACCTTGTCCTCATGATTACGGACGGCACATCCACCAGCCTTCTGGCCACTGCCCGCTGGTATAAAAGATACCTTTCCGATTCCCTGGACCTCGCGCTTAACCTGGATCCCTACCTCTGCGGCCTTGTCCAGAGCAGGCTTTCCAACTCCATAATTCCCGATTCGGCCCCGGCCATGTCCGGATATGTTACAGGAGTGCCCTCCCGTGCGGGAAACCTCTCGATATATCCCGAACCCCATCCCGGCCAGGACGTCGTCCCCACCGACCCCGACATGGCCTTCCATCCTGCCAAAACCATCCTCGAGGCATCCAAGTCCGAGCTTGGCAAAGCTTCCGGAATCGTCGTGACCTGCCATCTTGACCATGCCACTCCGGCTGCCTGCGCCTCCCATACCGCGGGCAGGGGAAGGGCCTTCGACATCGCCTGGCAGATGGTGTCCAATGACGTAGACATTCTTTTCGGCGGCGGCAACCGCTATATCAACGAAGAAATGGCCCAGACTCTCGAGAAGGCCGGCATCAAGCTCCACCGCGACGACTACGGCTCATTCAAGAGCATCAGGAGCGGCAAGCACTGGGCCCTTTTCGGCGAGTCCGACACCCAGTATGAGCTGGAAAGGAACCGCGACGAGCAGCCTTCCCTCTCCGAAATGACCGCAAAGGCCCTGGAGGTCCTGTCCAAGGACAAGGACGGTTTCTTCCTCATGGTGGAAGGCAGCAAGGTGGACTATGGCGCACATTCCAAGGATGTCGCCGCCACCGTAACGGAGTTCATCGAGTTTGACAAGGCCTTCGGCAAAGTCCTGGAATTCGCGAAGAAGGATGGAAACACCACGATTGTCGTCCTTCCTGACCACGGCAATTCGGGAATCACCCTCGGCGACGCCCATTACAGCAATTATTCCAGCAAGGGAGTCGATTCCATGTTCGTGTATATGAAGGACTTCAAGGCCACTTCTTCCACTCTTGCCTCCATCGTCAGCAAGTGCAAGACCGTGGACGAGATAAAGTCCGTCTTCAAGGAGAAGATGAACATCGAGCTCAAGCCCCAGGAGTTCGTGGCCGTCATCGCGGCCCTCAACAGGACGGAAAGCGACTACATGAAGATTTCCGGCTCCAGGAACCTCCAGAGCGTAATCGCTTCCATCATGCAGTCCAGGACCCATATCGGCTTCACCAGCGGCAACCATACCGGAGAAGATGTCTTCCTCGCGGTGTACAACCCCAACGGGCAGAGGCCTTCCGGCGTCATTACCAACACCCAGCTCAATCAGTACATGTGCAATGTCATAGGTCTTAAGACAGACCTCAAGACCTTGAGCATCAGGGATTTCTCCAAGGCTTCAGATGTATTCCCCGGCTGCACCCTCTCCGTCAGCAAGGAGAAGAGGTACCCCGTGCTCACCGTCACCGGCGGAGGACACACCCTTGTCATTCCCGCGTGGCACTCCACCTACACCCTTGATGGAAAGGAGATTTCCACTCCTCATCCCGCCGTGTACATGCCTGACAACGACACCTTCTATGTCTCGACGACTCTGGGCAAGTATATGAAGTGATATGATTTATTACGAAAGAGGCTCCAAAGGGGACGTCCTTTCACCGCAGGAGGTGAGGGACGCCCTCTTTGGGGTTTTCTCCTCCCTGGGGAAGAAGAAAAGAGTCATCGCCATTCCTCCAGACTTCACCCGGCTGAATTCCGGGGCGGGGGAGATAACCTGCTTTGCCGATGAATATTACGGCGATGCCCTGACTGACATTATTCCTGCCCTCGGCACCCACTCTCCGATGACTCCCGACCAAATCGGGACCATGTTCCCCGGCGTCTCCGGGGATAAGTTCAGGGTCCACGACTGGAGAAACGGAGTGGATACCGTCGGGGAGATTCCCCCTTCTTTCGTGGAAAAAGTTTCCGAGGGCCGTCTCAGCTACGGGATGAAAGTGCAGGTAAACTCCCTTCTTCTCGAGCCTTCCGTGGACCTCATCCTCTCGGTGGGGCAGGTGGTCCCTCACGAGGTCGTAGGCATGGCCAATTACACCAAGAACATCTTTGTCGGGGTGGGTGGAGACGATTTCATCAACAAGAGCCATTTCATCGGCGCCGCCTATGGCATGGAAAGGATAATGGGAAGGGCGAAAAGCCCCGTGAGGGATGTCTTCGAATATGCCAGGGAAAGGTTTATCGCGTCGCTTCCAATTATTTATATCCTTACGGTAAGAGCCAGGGAAGGGGGGAGAATGGTCACTAAAGGCCTTTTCGTCGGGGATGGTTTCGATTGTTTCGAAAAGGCCGCGGCCCTCTCTCTCGAGACCAATTTCATCATGGTGGAAAAGCCTTTGCAAAAATGTCTCGTCTGGCTGGACCCCGCTGAATTCAAGAGTACCTGGCTCGGCAACAAGGCCGTTTACCGCACCAGGATGGCCCTTGCGGACGGTGCCGACCTCATCATCCTTGCCCCGGGTCTCAAGGAGTTCGGCGAAGACCCCGCCATTGACGCCCTTATCCGCAAATACGGCTACAGGGGTACTCCGCACACCCTCGGGTGCACTGAAAAAAACGCCGGGTTAAGGGAAAATCTCGGAGCCTCAGCCCATCTTATCCACGGCTCCTCCGAAGGCAGGTTCAACATTACCTATGCCCCCGGTCCCGGGGTTTCCAGGGAGGAAATCGAGGCCGTCGGATATAAATGGGCCGACCTTGACGTGCTTATCTCCAAATATCATCCCGAGAGCCTCGCCGACGGCCTGAATGTCATCGGAGGTGAAGAAATCTATTACATCTCCAATCCCGCCCTCGGCCTCTGGGCCCATGGGAGCAGGTTCAGGTGATTACGCGCTCTATTTCAGCTTATCCGGGGCTGTTTTCCAGATTTCGGATACGGTATGGGCGGCAGGCTTCAGGTTGCCGTCAAAATC
>CAMOVV010000114.1 GCA_946627685.1 uncultured Bacteroidales bacterium | reverse complement strand
TGGATCTGTCCGGAGATTCCGCAGGCGATATACACCTTCGGATGGACGGTGACACCGGTCTGGCCGATCTGACGGTCGTGGTCCACGAAGCCTGCGTCAACGGCGGCGCGGCTCGCTCCGACCTCTCCGTGGAGCTCCTTGGCGAGGGTGAAGAGGAGGTCAAAACCTTCCTTGCTGCCTACTCCGTAACCTCCGGACACAACGATACTTGCTCCCTTTAGATTATGTTTCGCGGCCTCCACGTGGCGGTCGATGACCTTTACTACGTAATCAACTTCAGGTACGAACTTAGCGACATCTTCAACGATGACCTCTCCCTTGTAGGCGGGGTCGAGAACCTGTTTCTGCATGACTCCGCTGCGGACCGTGGCCATCTGGGGCCTGTGGTCGGGATTTACGATGGTGGCGACGATGTTGCCTCCGAAGGCGGGCCTTATCTGGTAGAGAAGATCGGTATAGTGCTTTCCGGACTTGATGTCGTCATAGTCTCCGATTTCAAGCTGGGTGCAGTCGGCGGTGAGACCGCTTGTAAGGGAGGAGGAGACGCGTGGACCGAGGTCGCGGCCGATGACGGTGGCGCCCATGAGGCAGATCTGCGGCTGCTCCCTCTTGAAAAGGTTCACGAGGATGTCCGTGTGGGGGGCAGACGTGTAAGGGAAGAGCCCCGGGGCATCGAAAATGAAGAGTTTGTCCACTCCGTAGGGGAGGATCTGTTCCTCGACCTTTCCGGTGATCCCTTCACCGGCCACTACGGCATTGAGCTGTACTCCAAGCCTGTCCGCAAGCTTGCGGCCCTTGGTGAGGAGCTCCTGGGATACTTCGGCAACCTTGGTGCCTTCTATTTCGCAATATACAAATACGTTGTTCATGGCACTATCCGATTATCTTTTCATCCAGCAATTCCTTGATAAGACCGTTCACATCGGCATCGCTGCCAGTGAGGGTCTTGCTTTCCTTGGCCTGGAACACGATGTTCTGGACCGCCTTCACCTTGGTCGGGGAACCTGCGAGACCGCACTGGCCGGGATCCCCGTCGATGTCGGCAACGCTCCACTGGTTCAGGTTGAGCCAGGGTTTCTGCTCATAGAGATAGTCGTAGGTGGTGTCCCTCTGAGGAGCATTTGCCGGAGCGGGCGCAAGTTCGAGGGGGCACGCCGCACGTTTGTACTTCATCACGAGACGGGCGTTGGCGGGCCTGCAGGGCTCGGCGCTGCCGTTCACGGTGATGAGGATGGGAAGGGGGGCCTTCACTGTCTCGACTCCTCCGTCGATATGGCGGCGGATGGTCGCGACACCGTCCTCTATCCCGAGGATCTCTTCAGCGTATGTGACCTGGTTGAGTCCGAGTTTCTGAGCCACCTGGGGACCGACCTGTGCGGTGTCTCCGTCGATGGCCTGGCGACCTCCTATCACGATGTCCACATTGCCTATCTTCTTGATGGCGGAGGCGAGGGCATAGGAAGTGGCAAGAGTATCGGCTCCGGCGAAAAGCCGGTCGGTGAGGAGCCAGCCTGTATCGGCTCCGCGATAGAGACCCTGGCGGATAATCTCTCCGGCCCTGGGAGGGCCCATGGTGAGGACTCCAACGGTGGAGCCCGGATTCTGCTCTTTCAGACGGAGGGCCTGCTCGAGCGCGAGGAGGTCGTCCGGATTGAAAATGGCAGGGAGGGCGGCCCTGTTGACCGTTCCTTCCGCCGTCATGGCATCCTTGCCGACGTTCCTGGTGTCAGGAACCTGTTTGGCGAGGACAACAATGTTGTATTTCATTTTATTCAGGTTTTGGTAAACAGTCCACAAAGATAGTAAAAATATCTTTATGGTCTAGTACCATAACCCGGGTCAGAGCCTGATCAAGGCTTTTGATGCCCGTCCGTCGATGCAGATGGTAAGGGGGCGGGGGAGGCGGACCCGGCGGACATACTTGCTTTCGTACACTGCGGGAAGCGAGTCGAGCTGCCCGATGTCGAACATGTCCCCTGGACGGGAATAGGAATCTACGCTGATATAACCCACGTTGAAAGAAGTCATGTTCTGGAAGAAATGCGACCCCTGGCTAGGGTCCGGGCGGAAATCTCCCAGGGCGCATTCCACCACCGCCTTCACCTCGGAAATGTCTCCCCAGCGCACCGGCACCCCGAGAGAGGGGATTGATGACCCCCACCGTCCGTAGCCGATGAGGACGTAGCCGCTTTTTTCCTCCCTCATCGCGGCGTTGAGGGAAGCGATTTCCGTGGCTATTTCATGGGTGTGGAGGTTGTCGAAGGTCTCCGGCCTGAGATAGATGACATCCCGGACCCCTTCGGTGAACCCCGTTCCCAGAGCGCTCGACGACAGCACGAGGGGACAGGAACAGTCCACCTTGTCCCAATCCACTTCCGTTGATGCTCCGTCAGAGGATATTGGCCTGATTTGCAAGACATTGAAAAGGGCTCTTCCCTTGAGCTCGTCGGAATCGGAAGGGGAGAGTTCCGCGGCGAATTCTATCTCCACGTCGCACCTCATCTCCTCCCGGGCTATCTCGAGAAGCCTGCGGACGATGTCGGCAAGGGGGAAGGTGTCGTATTTGAGGATATGGGCGAAGGTGATGAACTTCGGGCCGTTCCCGACTCCGCTGTCCACCAGCCTCATGTTTTCCATGTCGAAGGTTGAGGCCACCGCCTTGAGGGAAGGGAACTTCCCGGCGCAGTCCTCCACCGGGATGCGCTCCAGGTTCACCGCGTCGTCGGCCGATGTCTTGAACCGGTCCGGCTGGAGGTTGAGGGCGTACATCACCTTCTGGGTGTCGCTCATGGCCAGCTCGGGAGTGGAGGTCTGCATGGCGTTTTTGGGATAGACGGGGGAGAATCTCAGGACCTGCTCCCCGTCCACCACCGCCTTCCCGAGGCCGTAGGCAAGTTTCACGATGCCTTCATCCGCCCTTTCATGGCCCACGGGATAGAAATTCAGGGACCTTGCCACTCCGGAAAGGGTTGGGAAGTAGTAGCCGTTCTCTTCAAGTCCGCAGATTTCCTGGATGACCACGGCCATCTTTTCCTCGGCTATCATGTTCCCCGTTGCGAGGATGTATGAACGGGAAGAGGAGAAATAGACGCTGGCATACACGCTCTTGATGGCTTTCGCGAGAAGGCGCAGCTCCTGGTCGTCATTGGGCGTGCGGGGAATCATGTAGGTGGAATACACTCCGGCAAACGGCTGATAGTAGGAGTCTTCCAGCTTTGAGCTCGATCGGATTGCGAGGGGTTTGCGGCAGTGCCTGATGAACACCTTGAGAGCCTCCATCAGGTCGGAGGGGAGGCTGGCCGACACGAATTCCGAGAGAATCTCTTCGTCGGAAAGGTCGGCGTTTATGACATACTGGAGGCCGTTCTCCAGGATGAACCTGTCGAAATATGAGGTGGTTACCACGAAAGACCGCGGCACCAGCACCCGGACGCCCTCCCATTTGTCGTAGAGGTCGTATTTCTGGAGGATATGGTTGAGGAAGGCAAGTCCCCGGGCCTTTCCACCGAGGGAGCCGTCTCCAAGGCGGGCGAAGCGGATGGCGTCGTTGTAGGATGCTTCGTTGTAACGGGCCACGGCGCCGAGTCCCTGTCCCATCCGGTAGTCGTGAATGGCTTCGCGGAGGATTCCCGCCCCGGCGGGATTTCCCTTCAGGTCCATTGCCTTGATTCTGCTTCCGATGGAGAAAATACCCCTCGCCAGCAGCCATTTGCTGAAATAATTCCTTGAAAGGAGGGAGTCCAGCTCTTCCTGGGTAATATCTTCCAGAATCTTCTCCACCCCCAGCAGGTCGTTGGCCCTCGCGGTTTCCTCCCCCGTGCGGGGGTTCCTCACGACGAAGTCGCCGAAGCCGAAATTGGCTCCTATGTATTCCGAAAGCTCGTGGGTGAGGGTCTTGCTCCTTTTCATGACGAAACCGGCGCCGAGTTCGTCGGCTACCGCCTTCATGCTGTCCTGGGAGCTCTGCATGAGGAAAGGCATCTTGCGGTTCTCGCTGCGTATGAGGCGGCAGAGGTCCACTCCGGCGTCGAGTTTCTCCGAAGACGGGTCGTCGCCCGAATGGATGACGAAGCCGATGTCGGAAATCACTCCGAGGAAGTTTTTCCCGTATCTGCGGTAGAGGGCCAGGGCTTCTTCATAGTTGGTGGCCAGCAGGAGCTTGGGCCTGGAGCGTTTGCGAAGAATCATCTGGCTCTCGTTGAGGGCGTCTTTGATGCCTTCGCGGTTCTGCTCCAGCATGAGGCGGTAGATGAGGGGAAGGTAGGTGCTGTAGTAACGCACGCTGTCTTCCACCAGGAGGATGGCCTGCACCCCGCACTCCAGCACGTCGTGCGGGGCGTTCAGCCTGTCTTCGAGGAGTTTGATGATAGCTATGATGAGGTCGGTGGAGTTGTTCCAGCAGAAAATGTAGTCCACGTCGGTGCGGCTCATGCCGTAGAGCCTGCGCCTCATCTCGCTGCTGTAGGAAGTGAGCAGCACGAACGGCGCCCCCGGATTGAGGGCCTTCATCTGCGCCGCGAACCCTTCCACATCCATTTTTCCGATGTTGTACATCAGGATTACCAGGTCGAACCTGTCCTCCCCCGAGGCCGTTTTCAGGGCCTCTTCCGGGGTTTCCGCCCTGGTGATGGCGGGAGGGTTGCTGAGGCTCAGTTCGGCATATTCCGATGCCAGAAGCTCTTCAAGCCTTCCGTCCTCTTCCAGGAAGAAGTTGTCGTAATTGCTGCACACGAGGAGGATACGTCTTATCCTCCTCCCCATCAAATCTTTCAACAAACCTTTTGTCACGTAGTTGCTTTTTCCCGGAATCCCTTTCATTTCTTCCGGGTGACGCCGCTTCGCGGCCCCTCCCTGAAGGGCCCCTCCCTCTTATCTTGCCGAGGGTGGCAGAGTCACCGGAAGAAATGAAAGGGACTCCAACATATTTTATACAATTCCCTGGTTGAGCATCGCGTCGGTGACCTTGATGAATCCCGCGAGGTTGGCTCCCTTCACGTAGTCCACGTTTCCGCCCTCTTCGCCGTATTTGACGCAGGCGGAGTGGATGTCGTGCATAATGGTGTGGAGGTGGGAATCCACCTCTTCGCGGGTCCAGTGCTGACGTATGCTGTTCTGGGTCATCTCAAGACCGCTCGTGGCAACGCCGCCGGCGTTTGAAGCCTTTCCGGGCGAATAAAGCAGGCCTGCCCCCTGG
>CAMOVV010000113.1 GCA_946627685.1 uncultured Bacteroidales bacterium | reverse complement strand
ATCAACGTCGGCTGCCCCGTGAGCAAGATTGCCGGCCGCGGCGCCGGGTCCGGAATGATGAGGGAGCCCGACAAGATGGTCGCCATCACAAAGGCGGTGGTGGAGGCCGTCAGGAAGCCTGTCACGGTGAAAACCCGTCTCGGCTGGGACGATGGCTCCAAAATCATCGTGGAGCTGGCCGAAAGGCTCCAGGATGTTGGAATACAGGCGATTACCATTCACGGAAGGACAAGGTGCCAGATGTACAAGGGAGAGGCCGACTGGACCCTTATCGGCAAGGTGAAGGAAAACCCGAGGATGAGGATCCCGGTCATAGGCAACGGCGACATCAATTCTCCCGAAAAGGCCGGGGAAGCATTCGAACGCTATGGCGTGGACGGCATAATGGTAGGGCGCGCCTCTTTCGGTCATCCGTGGATATTCCGGGAAATCAAGCACTTCCTTTCCACCGGGGAACTCCTTCCTCCCATGAGTGTGAGAGAGAGGGTCGCCCTCGCAAAAAGGCATCTGGGACTGTCCCTGGCTCTCAAGGGGGAGGTCACCGGTGTTCTTGAGATGCGCCGGCACCTGTCCTGCTATTTCAAAGGTCTCCCCGATTTCAAGGAGACAAGAATCGCCCTTGTCACGGAAAAAGACCCCCGGAAGGTGGAACAGATTCTCGACTCCATAGCCGAAAGATGGGGTGATACGCCCCTTTCCTGCCAGAGCAGCGTCTATGGGTTGTGATTTTTTGTATATTTGTGGTCTATGATAGACAAGGTCATTCTTTTCCCATATTATCTCACCCTGAAAATCAGGCACTGGCTGTATAACAAGGGTATAATTTTCAAATCCCGTCCCTGCGAAGTCCCCACCGTCTGCGTGGGCAACGTCACCGTCGGCGGCACCGGCAAAACCCCTCATACCGAGATGATTCTGAGGACTCTTCTCGACAGTGACGACTGGGCGTACAAGAATATCGCCGTCCTTTCCAGGGGTTACAAGAGGCGCAGCCGCGGCTTCCAGCAGGTCACCGCCGACGGAAGCGCGAGATTCTTCGGCGACGAGCCCCTGCAGATAAAGAAAAACTTCCCCGCGGTGACGGTGGCCGTGGATAAAAACAGGCTGGAAGGGTGCGATTTCCTCGTTCATCCGGACAAGCTTCAATCTTCCCGGAAGGGCCGAAAGTGCAAGGACAAGGCCCTGCCTCCCTCCGACATAATCGTCCTTGACGACGCCCTCCAATATCGCCCCCTGCGTCCCCACCTTAACATAGTGCTCGTGGATTACAACCGTCCGGTGTACAAGGACAGGCTCCTTCCCCTGGGCCGTCTGCGCGACCTTCCGGAAAGGGTGCAGGCAGCCGACATGGTGATTGTAACCAAATGCCCGGCATATCTTGAGGATTGGGAGAAGACAGGCGTGGCCAAGTCCCTTGGAATCAGGAATTACTCCCTTGAGACCTGCACGGGTGAGAACCGCTCCGGCCGCGTCCAGACCCTTCTTTTCACCGCTATCCGCTATCAGGAGATGAAGCCTGTATATGAGAGCGGCGACTCCCGCTACATCTACTCCAAAAAGCTGATTCTTTTTTCCGGCATAGCCAAGGACACTCCCCTCAGGCGGTTCCTCAGCGACAAATACAAGATTGTCAAAAGATTCTCCTTTGCCGACCATCACAGGTTCAACTCGATGGACATAAGGAAAATTGCGGCGGCCGCGAGGGAGAACCCCACCGCCGTCGTCGTCACCACGGAAAAAGACAGCCAGAGGCTGCTGGATTACAAGAAAATGCCTGATTTCCTCAAGACCAGGCTTTTCATGATTCCCATAGCCACAGGCTTCCTGGACGAAGAGCAGAAGGCCGTTTTCTCCGGCTCCCTGATGTCCGCCCTCAAGGATTTCCCCGGCGGCCGCAGTCAGAATTTTTGATAAATCCTTGCATGAATGATTTTTTTTGCCTAACATTGCAAAAGAATGAGAAACATTAGCAGCATATTCTTCTGGTGGCGCCTGTTACACTCCTAGAGTCGTAAGAGGTAAGCGTCCCATGTAAGTATGCAAAGAGATTTACGGGCCCTGCCGCACTGCGACGGGGCCCGGACTTTTTTTAGGATATAATTGACAAATATAATTTATAAACCATCAAACACTTAACAATTATGGCACAGAAAGAAGCGAAAATCCCCTACAAGATTTACCTTGACGAGAACGAGATACCCCGCAAATGGTATAACGTCCGCGCGGACATGAAGAACAAGCCCGCTCCGCTCATCAGCCCCGCCGACGGACACCCCCTGACCATCGAGGAGATGAACCCCATTTTCTGCGAGGAACTGAACCGCCAGGAACTGGACAACGACACTCCCTATTTCGACATTCCCGACAGCGTCGTGGACTTCTACAAGATGTACCGCCCGTCCCCCCTGGTGAGGGCTTATTTCCTGGAGAGGGCCCTCGGGACCCCGGCGAAAATCTACTACAAATTCGAAGGCAACAACACCTCGGGCTCCCACAAGCTCAACTCAGCCATCGCCCAGGCCTATTACGCCAAGGCACAGGGACTTAAAGGTGTGACCACCGAGACCGGAGCCGGCCAGTGGGGTACCGCCCTGAGCATGGCCTGCGCCTACTACGACCTCGACTGCAAGGTCTACATGGTGAAGGTCTCCTACGAGCAGAAGCCTTTCAGAAGAGAGGTTATGAGAACCTACGGGGCCAGCGTGACTCCTTCCCCAAGCAATACGACCCAGGTGGGACAGAAGATTCTCGCCGAGCATCCCGGCACCACGGGCTCCCTCGGCTGCGCGATTTCCGAAGCCGTAGAGGCCGCCGTCACCAATCCCGGCTACCGCTACGTCCTCGGCTCCGTGCTCAACCAGGTGCTTCTCCACCAGTCCATCATCGGCCTTGAGACAAAGGCCGCCTTCGACAAAATCGGAGTCAAGCCCGACATCCTCATCGGCTGCGCCGGCGGCGGAAGCAACCTCGGCGGTTTCGTCTCCCCCTTCATCGGAGAAATGCTCCGCGGAGAGAACAATTACGAGATAATCGGCGTCGAGCCTGCGTCCTGCCCCAGTTTCACCAGAGGAAAGTTTGCATACGACTTCTGCGACACCGGAAAAATCTGCCCCCTCGCAAAGATGTACACCCTGGGCAGCCAGTTCATTCCTTCCGCCAACCATGCAGGAGGCCTCCGCTTCCACGGCATCAGCCCCATCCTTGCCCAGCTCTACCACGACAAGCTCTTCACCGTGAGGGCCGTAGAGCAGACCTCGGTCTTTGAGGCGGCAGAGCTCTTCGCCCGCAGCGAAGGAATCCTCCCCGCTCCCGAGTCCAGCCATGCCATCCGCGTGGCCATCGACGAGGCCCTCAGGTGCAAGGAAACCGGCGAAGAGAAGGTTATCGCCTTCAACCTCACCGGCACGGGATTTTTCGACCTCGTGGCTTACGAGCAGTACAACAACGGCACCATGACCGACACCATTCCTTCGGATGAGGAAATCGCCGCCGGTCTTGCCCTTCTGCCGAAGGTCGGCAACGAGTAGCCGCGCACGCAATCAGAGGCGTCTCCAATACCATTCGAGGCGCCTCAATGTCATTCCGAGCTAAGCGAAGAATCTATCATATCGGTCTGGTCTTCTCCCGAAGCCAGGCCGATATTTCTTTTCCGAGAAGGGGTGACAGCGTGTCGTACACCCGTTTGTTGTAGGAGTTGAGCCAGTCCTTTTCCTTGGGGGAAAGAAGGTCCGGACAGATGATGGACGTGTCGAAGTGGCACAGGGTGAGGGGCTCGAAGCGGAGCCACGAGCCGAAGTCGTTGTCCCCGGACTCCACGACCAGATAGAGGTTTTCATGTCGTACGCCGAAGCGTCCTTCCCTGTAAATACCCGGTTCTATGGAGGTTATCATTCCCGGGAGAAGGGGCTGGCGGTTGAAGCTCGGGCGTATGTCGTGGGGGCCCTCATGGACGTTGAGGTAAAAACCCACCCCGTGGCCGGTGCCGTGGCCGAAGTTCCGTTTGGATTGCCACAGCGGCTCCCTGGCCAGTACATCCAGGTGGCAGCCGGCGGTTCCTTTCGGGAAAACGGCCATGGCCAGGTCTATGTGCCCTTTGAGGACGAGGGTGTAGTCTTCTTTTTCGAGTTCGGTGCATGCGCCGAGGGGGATGGTGCGGGTGATGTCGGTGGTGCCGAAAAGATAGTGTCCTCCGGAATCGACCAGATACAGCCCCCGGGGCTCCAGGACCGGGGCCCCCGACGCAGGTGTGACGTAATGGGGAAGGGCGGCGTCCGGGCCGTATGCCGAGATGGTGGCGAAACTGTCTCCCCTGTATCCGTCAATGTCGCTTCTGAGGGAGGATAGCTTGAGGGCCGCGTCGCTTTCGGTGATTCCGCTGTCCAGGGAAAGCTGCTTTTCAATCCACCACAGGAACCTCTCCATGGCAGCCCCGTCTTCGACGTGGGCCTCTTTCATTCCGGTGATTTCCACTTCGTTCTTGACAGCCTTCCTGAGCGCCACGGGAGACTTTCCCTTTATGAGGCGCACTTCGCCGGAGCCGGAGTCCAGGACTTTGAACAGATTGTAGTTGAGGGTGGCGGGGTCAATCCACACGGACCTCACCGAGTCGTCGTCGGCAAGCCCCGCAAGGTCGAGCCCGATGTCCTCGTAATCCTTGACGGTCACGCCGTCAGCCTTCACCTCATAGAGGCTGTCTTCCGTTTCCTCGTCCCTGCAAGGGGGGAACTTCTTCACATACCAGTTCGCCTCGTCCATGGTGACGAGAAGGTAGGAGATGACCACGGGATTGTATTCAACGTCGGAACCGCGGACGTTCAGCATCCAGGCTATTTCGTCCAGGGCGGTGAGAAGGATGGCGTCGCAGTCGATCTGCATCAGTTTTTTCCGCAGCCAGGATATCTTGTGCTCGCGGGACCATCCCACCTGCTCTTCCCCGAGGGTGATGATGGTGGTCTGGGGCACCGGGGGACGGTCTTTCCAGAGAAGACCGGGAAGGTCCGGGACATCGACGACGGTGAATTTCCGCGCCAGGGTCTCGACGAATTCCGTTTTGTGGCAGAGGCCGTCGAGGGCGAGGACGTTCTCCTCGCCGCGGGATGGGAAATGTTCAGACAGCCAAAGAGGTATGGGCGCCTGGCCGGGAATGCCGGTTTTGTGGAGCTCTATGCCGGTGTCCTGGAGCTGGCGGGCGGCCT
>CAMOVV010000112.1 GCA_946627685.1 uncultured Bacteroidales bacterium | reverse complement strand
CCCGGGCTTGAAAACGAAGAGCCCGAGCCATGATACAGCTTACGAGAAAAGAAGATTGCTGCGGCTGCTCGGCCTGCGCCGGGGTCTGCCCGACAGGGTGCATCTCGATGGCCTCGGACGGCGAGGGATTCATCTATCCCCAGGTCAACGCCAAGGCTTGCATCGGCTGCGGGAAGTGCGAAAAGGACTGCCCCGTCATCAGAAGGAATGACGGGAGACGGCCCCTGGAGGGCCTTGCAGCCATGAATAAAGATGAGGACGTGCGCTCGGCAAGCTCTTCCGGAGGGATGTTCACCCTTGTGGCGGAGAAGGTCCTGGGTCTCGGAGGAGTTGTCTTCGGAGTCGTCTTTGACAAGGACTGGAACGCCGTTTTCGACTGGACGGAAACCGCCGGGGGGCTGGATGCCATGCGCAGGAGCAAGTATGTCCAGGCCTGGCCCGGGAATGTCTTTCAAAAGGTGAAGTCCTTCCTGGAGCAGGGCCGCCTGGTCCTTTTCACCGGGACCCCCTGCCAGGTGGCGGCGCTTGGAAATTATCTCGGCGGAGAATGGGCGAACCTCCTTCTCATGGATATCATCTGCGAAGGTGTGCCGAGCCCGAGAGTCTGGAAATCCTATCTCAAGGAAGAGACAGCCCGCCAGGCCCGGGCAAGCGGCCTGAATGAGGAGGAAGTGGAGGTGAAATGCGTGTCTTTCAGGAACAAAGACGCAGGATGGAAAAAAATGTCCCTCCATCTGGAATTTGCCGGGAAAGGCTCGGCGGCGGCCCCTCCTCCCTACACGAGCAACGGCTCCCCCTACATGCAGGCCCTCTTCCACTACCTTGACCTCCGGCCTATCTGCTACGAATGTCCTTTCAAGGAGGGGAGGTCCCACAGCGACATCACCATCGCCGACTACTGGGGAATCGACCGCCTCCATCCGGAAATGGACGACGACAGGGGGACAAGCATGGTGCACCTGAATACGGAAAAAGGACGCCGGTTCTTTGAAGTGGAGAGGACAAGGCACCTTAGGACAAGTTACGAGGAGGCCTTCCCCTACAACAACGTGGTGACCCCGGTGAAAAGGAACCCGCGCAGGGAGGCCTTCTTCAAAAGGGTGGCGAAAGGGAAAAACGTCACCCAGGCCCTGCAGAGGCTGGCCCTTCCCCCTCTTTACAAAGAGAGAAGGATGCTCCGGAAATTCATACGGCAGAATTTCGTCCTTCCAGCAAGGAAGTTTTTGAAAAGAAAGGGAAATGAAGATTAAACTGGTGACCTTCGCGCCCCACCCGAACTTCGGGACCTGCCTTCAGTCCTTCGCCTTGTTCAAGGTCCTGAGGGATATGGGCCACGATGTGGAGTTTCTCTACAACGGAAGGGAGTCCTACCCCTACGGGGTGAAGAAAATCCTGAAAAAGGTCTTCCGGAAAATCGGATTGAAGCCCGTTCGGCCCGTGACCGCGGACGGCGAGCCCATGCCTCATATCCTCAGCCTCCCCGACAGCAGGGTCCTTCTCTTTTTGAGCCGGATCCCCCTTTTCCGAAGCCTCTGGAAAAAATATCTCTGCCGCACCATCCAGAGAAAAAAGGTCTTCCGCTTCACCTTCGAAGACGGCAATTACAAGATGCGGAGGCTTTTCACCCGCCGCCAATACGGGGAAGCCGTCGCGGACGCCGACCTTCTTGTCGTCGGCAGCGACCAGGTCTGGAACCCCTACTGCGGAGGATTCAACCCCTTGATGTTCCTTGAGGATGCCCCCGGAAAGAAAAAGATTTCCTATTCTTCCAGCATTTCAAGGCCGGTCATCCCCTTCGGAGTGAAGGAGAGGATGAGGCGGGACCTGTCAGATTTCAGCCACATCTCCGTCCGCGAGCGGAAATCCGTGGAACTCCTTGGCGAGCTTCTCGGAAGGGACGACATAAAGCTCGTCTGCGACCCGACCTTCCTTCTCCCGCGGAAGGACTGGGAGGACTTCGGGAAGAGGGCCGAAACGGAGATTGCCGCTCCCTCCCGCTATATCTTCTGCTATTTCATAGGGGACAAGCATAAACGCATGTACGAAAAAATCATACAGGAGGTCAAAGAACTGACCGGGGTGCAGGAGGCCATCGCCCTTGACTGCTATGAAAGGGACCTTGTCCTCCAGGGGGCGAAAACGTACGGGGATGCCGGGCCCTACGAATGGGTCAGCCTGCTCTCCGGGGCCAGCTACGTGTGCACGGACTCCTTCCACGCCACCCTTTTCTCCCTTAAATTCCACAAAGACTTCGTGACGGCCCTGAAAGACGGCGATGCCGATGCGGGCTCGCAGAACACGAGGATGTACGACCTTCTCGGCAGGTATTCCCTGTCCCACAAGCTATATGACGGAAGGTCGGACGGGTGGAAAACTCCTCCCGACTGGGATGTCGCCGATTCCGTGGCGGCAAAGGAAGTTCGCAGTTCCTTGGAGTATCTGCAAAACTCCATAGAAAAATAACATTCCCCCGCTCCGCTTTGTCATTCTGGGCGAAGCGAAGAATCTACCGGCCTCCAGGCCAGGAGAAGCTACAGCAGCTGAGGGAGGAAGGTGCTGACAATGAGGACCAGAATGCCGCAGACAAGGACGGCGACGGTCTTCTTCGAGCACCCCTTCCACTCTTTCAGGATGATGCCCCAGACGTTGCTGAACACGACGTTCAGCGACTGGAGGATGCACCAGGAGAAGGCCAGAAGGACGGGCGCGGCGGCGAGGAAACCCTTTCCGACGGCTAGACCGAAGAACTGGCTGTACCACAGCAGTCCGGCCAAAGCGCAGAAAATGAGGTTGTTGCCCCAGACGCTCCCCTTGGAATAGTCGCCCCAGGTGCGGTTCCTTGAATTTTGGAAGAAGCAGTAGCAGAGGTTGGTAAGGGCCCCTCCGAGGGTCACCAGGAAGGTGGCTGGAAGGCTCTTGAAAATCTCCGGCGTGGCGCTCCAGGTCAGTTCCTTGCCGAAGCCGAGGCCAATGGCGAAGCAGGCGCTCATGAAGCCTGCAAGCAGGGCGACGGAAATACCTTTACCGAAATTGAAGTCCTTGACAGAGGCTTTCTTGGCCTCGTCATCGACTTCTTTCGTTTTCATGGCCCCGGCGGCTCCGAGGATGCCTATTCCGACAAGGGTCACCACGACTCCCACAATTACGGGCCAGGTGAGGCTCTCCGGATGGCCGGTGAAAAGGGGCTCGAGAAGGGTGCCGAGACCCGCGCAGGTGCCGAGGGCTATGCTCTGCCCGAGGGCCACCCCGAGGTAGCGCATGGAGAGGCCAAAGGTGAGGCCGCCGACCCCCCAGAGGGCTCCGAAGAGGATGGTCAGGAGGGCGGCCTTCGGATTGGCGGCGAACATCCCGATGAGGGATTCTCCGGAGGGAGTGGCGATCAGGGCTCCTATGAGAGGGAAAACAAGCCACGCGAAGCAACCCTGGACAGCCCAGTAAGACTCCCAGCTCCAGGATTTCACTTTGTTGATGGGGACGTAGGAGCTCGACTGGAAGAAGGCTCCCACGGCGATTATCAGCAATCCGAGTATGATATTCATGCAGCCTTACCTCTTGGACGTAACGTCTTTCTCGTACTGTTCGATGCAGGAGATGAACTCCTCACCCACGGGCACGCCGTTCTTGTAGTTGAACCAGTCGAACACGGCGCCGAAAGGCAGGGTCTTGGCCTCTTCGAGAAGGGCGAGCTTCTGGAAGCCCTTGCCCTCGGCCTCATATTCGCGAAGTTTCGCAAGCGGCTCGAGAAGGGCGCTGAGAATGCACTTCTGGGTGGCCCTGGTGCCGATGATATAGGCTCCGATGCGGTTGATGGAAGCATCGAAATAGTCGAGTCCCACATGGGCTCGGTGCAGGCCGTCGGCACGGACAAGTTCCTTGAAGAAGTCCAGGGTCATGTCGTTCATGATGGTCACATGGTCGGAGTCCCAGCGCACCGGACGGCTGACGTGGAGCATCAGTTCGGGAACGAAGAGAAGGAGGGACGAAACCTTGTCGGCAACGTTCTCCGTGGGCTCGTAATGACCTGTATCAAGGGTATATATGACCTTGCGGGAAGCGCAGTAGCCTTCGAAGAAGTCCATCGAGCCGACGGTGTAGCTCTCAAGGCCGATGCCGAAAAGCTTGGCCTCGACGCAGCTCTTCATGCCGGGAAGGTCCTCCTTCAGGATTTCGTCCAGCGAATCGGCGAGTATCTCGCGGTATTTCTTGCGGTTGACGGTGTAATCCTTCTGGCCGTCATGCACCCATATATTCATGATGCAGGGGTCGTCCTGGGCCTTTCCCATCGCGTCGGCGATTCTGCGGCAGCGCTTGGTATGCTCAATCCAGAAATCGCGGATGCCCTTGTCGGGATTGGCGAGGGAGAGGTCCCCGCTCTTGGGATGGCCGAAGGAGGTGGAGTTGAAGTCGAGCTTGAAGCCGTTCTCCTTCGCCCACTGCATCCAGCTCTGGAAGTGCTCTACGCCGACCTTGTCGCGATCGACGAATTTTCCTCCGAAGTCGCCGTAAATCTCGTGGAGGTTGACGCGGTGGCTGCCCGCGAGCAGGGTCTTCACGAATTCAAGGTCTTTCCTGACCTCATCGATATTGCGTGCGCGGCCGGGATAGTTGCCGGTGGTCTGGATACCTCCGGAAAGGCCGGCGTTGCTTTCGAATCCCATCACGTCGTCGGTCTGCCAGCAATGAAGGGAAATCTGCTGTTTTTCAAGCTGTTCAACCGCCTTGTCCGTATCGACGCCGATGGCGGCATAGCGTTCTTTGGCAATCTCGTAGGCCTTAATAATCTGTTCTTCTTTCATGATTATAGCGTTATTAACATGTATGCTTTTGAAATGGCAGATGAAGATTTCCCCGGCCTCTCCCAAAGATAAAGACGGTGGAAATCTTCATCTGTCATTTCCCTGAGGGATTGTATGTCTTCACCTTGAAGGTGTCGCCAACGACCTTCCGCATTTCCCAGCGGTCGCGGACAAGGCCTGCTGCCTTCGCCTGCATCATCACGTTACCGATGGCCGTGGCCTCCGTGGGGCCGGCGACGACGGGGATGCCGAGGGTGTCGGCCGTAAGCTGGCTCATGGTGGCGTTGGCCGAGCCTCCTCCGATGACATGGAGCTTGCTTATCGGGAAAGGAGCGAATTTCTGGAGCCTGGCAATCACGTCTTTATATCTTGCGGCCAGGCTGTGGTAGATGCAGCTTACCAA
>CAMOVV010000111.1 GCA_946627685.1 uncultured Bacteroidales bacterium | reverse complement strand
CGCAACACCCGCATAGGTTTCGTCTTCCAGTTCCATCATCTGCTGCCCGAGTTCACGGCCCTTGAAAATGTCTGCATTCCCGCCTACATCGCCGGCCGTAAAGACGGGGAGGCCAGAAAAGCGGCGTCCGCCCTCCTCGAAGATCTCGGCCTCGGCCACAGGCTGGGCCACAAGCCTTCCGAGCTGTCCGGCGGAGAACAGCAGAGGGTTGCCATAGCCCGCGCCCTTGTCAACAATCCCGCCATTCTTTTCGCCGACGAGCCCTCCGGCAACCTCGACAGCGCCAGCAAAACCGAGCTCCACAATCTTTTCTTCTCCCTTAGGGACAAGTACGGCCAGACCGTCATCATCGTCACGCACGACCCTTCCCTGGCCGAAATGTGCGACCGCACCCTTTACATGAAGGACGGACTTTTCGTATCTCGGGAAGATTCCGGCCTTGTCTCCGCTCAGTGATGGGCGTTTTCCGTTTCAAAAGATTCGAAGTAGTCAACGAGGCTTCGGCGATGAAAGTCAACACTGACGGCGTCGTCCTCGGAGCGTGCGTCCCTCTCCACAAGGATGTCCGCAGGGTTCTGGACGTGGGTACCGGTACGGGAACCGTCGCCCTTATGGCCGCGCAGAGGCTTGAGGAGGCGGGAGCGGGGGATTATTTTATCACGGGCATAGACGTTGACGGCATCGCAGCGGTGGAGGCCGGGGAGAATTTCAGACGCTCTCCGTGGAGCGCGCATCTGGAATCCGTATGCGTCTCCCTTTCAGGATTCCGCCCTTCTGAGCCCTTCGACCTTATCGTTTCCAATCCTCCTTTTTTCGATTCTTCCCTTCCCAATTCTGACTCCCGCTCGGCCCTGGCCCGGCACGAAGGGGAACTATCGTGTTTTTCCCTTATCGATTTTGCCGCGGCGAACCTTTCTCCCGAAGGGAGCCTCTCGATGATTTTTCCCGCCTCCCGCGAAGACGGGATATTGCGGTATGCCGGGGCCGCCGGATTTGTGACGCGAAGCCTGCTGAGGGTTAAAACCACGGTGTCAAAGCCTCCTTCCAGGGTGGTGGCCTCGTTTGGCTTTACGGCTGCCGCCCCCGTCGGGGAAGATGTCCTGACCCTTATGGAAAAAGGGAAGCGCACCTTGCAGTACGCTTCCCTCACGAAGAATTTCTATTTGTAGGCAGTTGAATTATCGGCTCTCTTTTGTCTTGTTTTCACCCTGGCCGTCCCTTTGCTGTCTTCCTCCGGGTTTCCCTCCGCGGGGAGCCCCGTTTCCGGAATGATACTTTACGCCAAGGTCGCTTATCTGTTTCCTCCTGAACTGCTCCTCTCCGAGATAAAGTTTGGCCACCTTGGCCGCCGGCAGGACTTTCAGGTATTCATCCATGTAGGTGCGGTCTATGGCGTCGTTTTTGGCCTTTGCCTCGAAGTATTTGTTCAAGAGGCTCTTTATTTCAGAGTCCCCTTTTCCGTCTTTCAAGGCCTGGTTCAGAGCCATGTAGCTATCTAATATCTCTTTGAAAGAGGCCTTTTTCTCATTTTCCGCCCTGTTGTAAACAGGCCAGAACACGGTGGCCTCGTCGCTCGTGAGTTCGATGCGGTCTGTGAGGAAAGCTATTTTCTGGGCTTTCATCCTCTCATGCCAGTCCGTCCTGGAACCCTTTTCCTGGGCCGGGGACGCCGCTGCGAAGGCGAGGGACGCCACGATTATAAGCAGAATTTTCTTTTTCATTGCGCTTAATTTTTATAGGTCTCCGGCGTAGGCCACCAACTCGGCGGAAGCCCCGCTGGAAATCAGGTAATCCATAATGTCTTCGTCGGAAATCTCAAAGGAATCTTCCTCGTCCGAAGGGGCGCCGAACACGAGGAAAGGATCTGTGTCGGGAATCATGTCGGAATACATCATCTGCTCGTAGATGCTGATACCGTCCGTCCCATCCAAGCCAGCCTTTCTGTCCAAGAAGAAGGCTCCGGCGGCCAGGAGCAAGGCCAGGCATGCCGCCATGGCAACGTATGGACGGATCCTTGTCCAAAGGATGGGGAAGCGTCGCTCCCTCGGCAGGGGATGCTCCGCCGGAATCCTTTCCAGCCGGGATTTCAGGCCTTCGAAATACCCTTCAGGTACGCTGTATGGACTGGTGTTCTTGCTCATGACAGTTTTTAGACAATGATTTTCTTAAAAGGTTTAATTTTCAGCCGAGGGCTTTTTCCAGAAAGTCTTTGATTTTTTCGTACGCAATGTGGTATGAGGCCTTCAGGCCGCCCACGGAGGTTCCCAGCACCTGGGAAATTTCCTCGTAGGTCATCTCTTCGTAGTATCTCATCTGGAAGACCATCCTCTGTTTGACGGGCAGGGAAGCGATGGCCTTCGACAGCTCCCTCTGGGCGGCGGTGCCGTTGAACCAGGGGTCTCCGTCGATTTTCTCTTCCATCAGGGGGCTTATCCCTTCCTGCGGATGCCTGTCCCTGCGGTCCAGATGGTTGAGGGTTTCGTTGGTGGCGATTCGCCAAATCCAGGTAAAAAGATTGGAGTCCCCCCGGAATTTCGGGAGGGCTCCCCAAATCTTTATGAAAATATCCTGCAGGAGATCGTCCGTGTCCTCGTGGGACCCTGTCAGGGAACGGACATGCCAGTAGAGCCTTTCACTGTATTGCCGGACAATGGCACTGAAGGCTTCTTCCCGGCGTCCGCTTCGCCAGAGGTCGAGTATCTCCCTGTCGTCCAAGCTATTTTCGTGAAATAACCTTCTGAGCGGCCTGAGCGATATGAGGGGCGTCGAGACCGTAGGCGGCCATCAGTTCGGCGGGGCTTCCGCTCTGGCCGAACTTGTCGGCTCCGTTCACGAACTCCATGGGAACGGGGATGCGCTGGGCGAGAACTCCGGCGATGAGCTCGCCAAGGCCGCCGGCCGAGTTGTGCTCTTCTGCCACGACGACGGCCCTTGTTTTGAGGGCGGAAGCCACGACGGCTTTCTCGTCCAGGGGCTTGATGGTGGCGATGTTGATGACTTCGGCGCAAATCCCTTCAGATTCAAGCTCTTCCGCTGCAAGAAGGGCCTCCCACACCGTATGGCCGGTGGCGAAGATGGTCACATCCTTTCCTTCGTTGAGGACATAGGCCTTTCCGATTTCGAAGGGCTCGTTTTCGGGGGTGAAGTTGGGAACGGAAGGACGGCCGAAACGAAGATACACGGCTCCGTCCATCTTCGCTGCCGCAATCGTGGCGTTCTTCGTCTGGTTGTAGTCGCAGGGGTTGATGACCACCATTCCGGGAAGTGCCCTCATAAGGGCGATATCTTCCATGGTCTGGTGGGTGGCGCCGTCTTCGCCGAGGGTGATGCCGGCATGGGAGGAGGCGATTTTAACATTCGTGTGTCCGTAGGAAACCTCCTGGCGAATCTGGTCATAGACCCTTCCTGTGACGAACTCGGCGAATGAGCCTATGAAGGGAATCTTTCCGGTGAGGGCGAGTCCCGATGCGACGCCGACCATGTTGGCCTCGGCGATACCGCACTGGACGAACCTTTCGGGGAAGGCGGCTGCGAAATCTCCCATTTTCAGGGAACCTTTGAGGTCGGCGGTGAGGGCCATTACCCTTTCGTCGGCTTTCCCGGCTTCAAGAAGACCTGCTCCGAATCCGCTCCGGGTGTCTTTCTTTCCTGTATCGATGTATTTTTTCATAATTGTGTCCTCCTGATTAATAATCTCCAAGCGTTTCTTCGAGCTGCTTGAGGGCGTCTTCGCACTCTGCGGGGCTCGGAGCCTTGCCGTGCCATTTGTGGGTGCCTGCCATGAAGTCCACGCCGTGGCCCATGTCGGATTTGAAGAGAATCATCGTGGGAGCGCCGGTGCCCTTGTTGGCCTTTGCCTGGGCGAAAGCCTTGAGTATGGCGTCCATGTCGTGGCCGTCCGCCACGATTACATTCCATCCGAAAGCCTTCCATTTGGCCTCCAGGTCTCCTGTTCCCGCCACATTCTCCACGGTGCCGTCAATCTGCTGCCCGTTCCAGTCGGTCATGGCGATGAGGTTGTCCACTCCGTGATGGGGAGCGAACATCGCCGCCTCCCAAATCTGGCCTTCTTCGGTCTCACCGTCGCCGCAGAGGACATAGACGAAGTTGTCTTCCTTGTCCAGTTTCTTGGCGAGGGCGGCGCCGATGGCCACCGAAAGCCCCTGTCCGAGGGAGCCGGCAGCCTGGAACACTCCGGGAAGTCCCCTCTCTATGGAAGGGTGTCCCTGGAGACGGGAGCCGAACTTGCGGAGGGTGCCCATCTCCTCGATGGGGAAGTAGCCCGAGCGGGCAAGCACGGAATAGAGGACGGGGGCGAGATGCCCGGCGGAGAGGATGAACATGTCCTGTCCCTTGCCGCTGCGGGTCCATGTCGCAGGGTCCTGTTTCATGACGTTGAAATAAAGGGCGGTCATGATGTCCGTCGAGGACATCGACCCTCCCGGATGGCCGGATTTTGCGGCCGTAACCATACGGATGATATCCCTCCTGACCTGGGAGGCTATCTTCTTCAATTGCTCTGTATCAGCCATTTTTATTGTTATTGATAATTTTTAGTGCCTGAAAAAGGTGCGTAAATATACTAAAAACCGCTGGAATTGTCAAGGCTTTACCTTCCTTCAGCGTACAAGCCTATGATGTTCAGGATGACTTCGGAGGCCTTTTCGATGCTTTCGAGGGGAACATACTCCATCTTGCCGTGGAAGTTCAGCCCCCCGGCGAAGATGTTCGGGCAGGGCAGTCCCTTGAAACTGAGGTTGGCCCCGTCGGTGCCGCCGCGGATGGGCTGGATTATCGGTTTGATTCCGGCCATCTCCATGGCTTTCATGGCTTTTTCCACCACATGCATGTGAGGTTCCACCTGCTCTTTCATGTTGTAATACTGGTCCTTGACGACGGCCGTGGCCGTTCCGGGGCCGTATTTCCCGTTTATGAAATCGACGCAGGCGAGGATGAAGGCCTTCTTCTTCTCAAACTTTTCCCTGTCGTGGTCGCGGATGATATATGCGATATCCGCTTCTTCCACCGAACCCTTGAAGGAAATGACGTGGTTGAAACCTTCGTACCCCTGGGTGTATTCGGGCCTCTGGTCCACCGGGAGAAGGCTGTTGAACTCCATGGCGATGAGGATGGCGTTTTTCATCTTTCCCTTGGCGTTTCCCGGGTGGACGTTCCTTCCCTGGATGCGGATGCGGGCCGATGCCGCGTTGAAATTCTC